>NZ_JAWVAV010000043.1:0-27001 GCF_033599315.1 Acinetobacter sp. OYA S30 | reverse complement strand
ATTCTAAAAAGCCACTGCATAACGACAGTGGCTTTTTTCTTATCTAGACAATAAAAAAGCTGATCATAAACCAGCTTCCCATCATACTTATTTAATTTGCGATTCCAACTTGAACTTCCAGACGGCCTGATTGAACACGTAGTCCTTTTATTTCGAACTGATCTACCAGTTGCTGCACAAGCTCACGACTTTCTCTTAAAATATTGAGTCCCGGTAGAATACTAAAGTCGGTTAAATTTAAAAGTTTTTCTACCATCCATGAACGGTTATTAATGAAATCAATAAAACCCGCTTGCTCAAGGTCAATGAACCACATGCGATGACCATCACGCTGAATACCCGGAATATCACGAATCAAATGATTAATCAGCGATGGAATAGGCAACATATTAATCACTTCAAAACCTACTCGACCAATACGGCGAACAGCCCAATTCGATAATGTTCCACCATGACGTATTTGCACATCCAGACTTTCATCCATTTGGCGTAAGCGCAAGAACTTTTCTTGTCCAATGCGGCATTCCAATACTCGAAAATCTAAACTTAGGCGATATAGGAAACGGTGATAGTGTCCATCGATTTCAACCTGAAACCGATCATTGCCACATTGAACTTTAATATCATCAATTTCAGAACGATCTATGCGTTTACGAATTTGACTGTTTAATAGCATTTCAGGCAAATACAAATTCAAGGTACTTTTACCTAGAAAAGTACGTGCCATGATTAAGGCAACCTGTCTTGCAGTTTCACTTGTTTCAGACACCATATCTCTGACAGTCCCTGCTGCCAGGTTGGTCATGCCCACCACTCCACGCTTTGTATGAGATGTCACTTGATCTAAAGCATCTAAGGCTGCATCAGCAACTTCAGCAAGATTACGTGTAGTATCACTAGCAAACCCGACGGCGTCTTGCGCATGCTGTAATGTTTTATGCAGCAAACGGCGTGAGAATGACAGTTTTATAGGGTCAGGGTTCCCTGAAACTGTTGATGTCGTTGTAGGCTTCGACTTATTGTCATCTTCTTGACCCAAGTCCCTCTCCTTTTTATATTTCTTTCACATCCTATTGATGAGCATTTCAGCTCATTTCCAGTGTTGGACACACTTGGTTTTTATCTAGATTAGCATGCTCTACAGCATTATTTTAATTTTTATATGTACGCATAAATCATCGTTTTTTTATATATCCTTGTTTCAAAAAAGTATTTTATATTGGATATTCACCTCAACTTTTTAATCAGCTACAAATTTTTTTCTTTCTTTGCATTTCCGTTAGAATAGATTCAAATTTAATGTGGAGCTGTCATGCAATATCGTTGCCCTCAATGTCAAAGTGTTAAAATTATGCCGGTGAGCCAAGGTGTTAATAGTGCTAAACCTGTTGTGCCTAAAAGCTTAGTGATTTTAGTTCCTGCCATTTTTGTACTTTTACTCTTGGTTGTTATTAGTATTTTTATGTGGATTTTTGGCAATGGTGCAGGCAGCTCTCTTCAAATTGCAACAGTAGTTGCATTTGTGGTTACTGTAGGCGCAGGTTTTATGTTCTGGCGCGATTTGCCTGATTTTAAATTGTCTATGCAAGCATTTATGCAGTCACAAAAACATTGGAAATGTCGTGACTGCAATCATGAGTGGGAAATTTAAAACTATATTCACATCAGCTTAATGCTGATGTGAATGCGTCTTGTCATTATCGTTATGCTCGTGTGAAGCATGTTGAGCAATATGCTGACAGTTGATCTCAGCATCATCTTCAATTTGCAATGTCACTTCACCAATACCATGCTCATGAGAAAGCATTTCAACTGCATCTTGATAGAGCTTATTACGGTCAGCTTCAGGCGCAAATAAGTGCACGGTTAAATGGATATTTTTAGACGTAATTGCCCATACTTTGAGTTGGTGAATACTCTCCACACCATTTAATGAAAGTAAATCTGCACGTAGCTTTTCAATATCGACTTCTTCGGGTACACCTTCGAGCAAAATATTAATACTTTGTTTAAGTAAAACCCATGTTCTTGGCAATACCCAAAATCCAATCAGTACCGCAATAAGCGTGTCAATCCAATACCAATTAGTGAAGTAAATAATAATTGCACCAATAATAACGCCAACTGAGCCTAGTGCATCACTCAATACTTCTAGATAAGCACCTTTCACATTTAAGCTGTTATTGGCACTCGACATAAGAATTTTCATTGAGATGAGGTTTATTACCAAACCAATGGTCGCCACAATGAGCATACCTACACTTTGAATTTCAGGTGGCTGCGAAAAGCGGATATAGGCTTCATATAAAATATAAATTGCCACCACAAAAAGCATAAGTGCATTAAATAAAGCGGCCAGAATTTCAAAGCGCTGATAACCGAAAGTACGTTTATTATCGGCAGGACGTTTAGAAATCTGTATGGCAACCAAAGCAATTGCTAAAGCAGCTGCATCTGTAAACATATGTGCAGCGTCAGAGAGCAATGCCAAACTTTGTGTGATTAAACCTGCAATCACCTCAACAATTAAGAATGTCGTGGTAAGCGCCAAGGCAATCGTTAATTTTTTAGCATTACCCTCAGTCACTACAGCATGACTATGATCATGACCATGATGTCCACCCATTTTGCGGACTCCTTTTTATTTATCTTTATGGTGAGTTAAAAGTAACGATGAAGACACCTTTACCTTTACCTTTAACTCTTACAAACACTTTTTCGACTTAAATTTTGTAATCAAAAAAGATATCTCAAATCGATGACATTATGAATGCTCAACACTTTTCGTCTTGCCTTCATTCATCCATCGATAAATGACCGGTAATAAAACCAAAGTTAATATCGTAGATGAAATAATGCCACCAATTACTACCGTTGCCAAAGGTCGTTGTACCTCTGCACCAGTTCCAGTTGCCAAAGCCATTGGAATAAAACCAAGTGAAGCAACAAATGCCGTCATTAATACAGGGCGTAGTCGCAGTACAGCACCTTTCCAAGTTGCAGCATGAACATCTAGGGTTGCTCTTAGCTCTTTAATGAATGTGAGCATGACCAAACCATTCAATACCGCAACACCTGATAAAGCGATAAACCCGACTCCAGCAGACATAGAAAGCGGAATATCTCTCAGCCACAAAGCCACTAATCCGCCAGACAAAGCGAAAGGAACCCCGCTAAATACAAGTAAACTGTCTTTAAAGTTACTAAATACCGCCATCAGCAATACAAAGATCATGATGAGCGCCATCGGCACAACGATTTGCATTCTTGCAGTGGCAGAAGCAAGATTCTCAAATTGCCCTCCATAGCCTAACCAATAACCGCTAGGTAGCTTTTGCTGCGCCAGTTTGCTTTGCATCTCTTGTACAAAAGACCCAAGGTCACGATCACGCACATTTGCCGTCACAATCACTCGGCGTTTGCCATTTTCACGGCTCACTTGAGCAAGGCCCAGAATATTCTCAACCTTGGCAACGTCTTGTAACTGGATCAGACCGCCGTTTGGTAAGCGAATCGGTAATTGTGCTAGCTGCTGAGGCGTACGCATGTTTTCCTGTAAGCGAATCACGAAATCGAAACGTCTATCGCCCTGTAAAATTTGCCCTACACTCTGTCCTCCAATACTCGCAGCGACAATATCCTGAATAGACTTGACTGATAATCCATATTGAGCAGCTAGTGCATGATTAACATCTACATTAAGTAATGGCAAACCATCAGTCTGTTCGACTTTGACTTCACTGGCACCTGGAATACTACGTAGCTGTTGGGCTATTTTTTCCGCTTCCTGATTGAGGACTTGCATATCATCCCCAAAAACTTTCACCCCGATATCACTACGGACGCCTGAAATGAGTTCATTAAAACGTAGTTCAATCGGTTGCGAGAATTCACTGTTATTACCAGGAATCTGATTCACGAATTGCAGCATTCTGGTACGCAATTCATCTATCGTTTCTTTAGGGTTTGGCCATTGATCATGTGGTTTTAATAGAACAATACCATCGGAAATATTTGGAGGCATGACATCGGTAGCAACCTCGGCTGTTCCTGTTCTTGCAAAAATGGCTTTAATTTCAGGGAAAGCTTTCAGTAACTGCTTTTCTACATTCTCTTGAATCTTAAGCGACTCTTCTATGCCTGTGCTCGGTGCACGCATGAGTTGTAATGCAAAATCACCCTCACTGAGTTGAGGGGCGAACTCACTCCCCACTCTTGTTGCAATAGCACTTGTCAAAATTAAGATGCTGACCGCTGCTGTGACAACAACATATCGAAAGGCATATGCTTTATCGAGTAAGCCTGCATAACCTTTTTTCAGCGTCATCATCCAGCGGCTTTCTTTTTCCTTCACTTCACCCGTAATAAACAGAGCTACTGCTGCCGGGACAAAGGTCACAGATAAAATAATTGCTCCCAATAATGCTAGGACAACGGTCATTGCCATAGGATGAAACATCTTTGCTTCAACGCCTGCTAAAGCAAAAATTGGTAGGTACACGACCATAATGATGATCTGACCAAAGATTAATGGGCGTCGTGCCTGTTTAGCTGCGAGAAAAACCTCTGTGAAACGCTCTGAACGTGTTAATAAACGACCTTTTAAATGCTGCGCTTCAGCTAAACGCCGAATACAGTTTTCAACAATAACAACGGCCCCATCAACAATGATCCCGAAGTCCAAAGCGCCCAGACTCATCAGGTTGGCACTGATTTTTTGTTCCGCCATACCTGTTAAGGTAAAAAGCATTGCCAATGGGATAATACAAGCAGTGATTAAAGCGGCGCGAAAGTTTCCTAAAAAAATAAAAAGGATAACGATGACTAAAATCGCCCCTTCAATCAAATTTTTAGCTACTGTTTTAATCGCTTTATCTACGAGGCTACTACGATCATAGACTGTTTCAATCACCACGCCCTGAGGGAGTGATCTTTGAATTTCCTGAACTTTATCGTCAATCGCCTTAGCAATAGTTTTACTGTTTTCACCCATCATCATCATGGCGATACCTAAAACAGTTTCCTGTCCATTATAGGTAGCACCACCTGTACGCAAATCATGACCAATCGATACTGACGCTACATCGGCAACCCGTATAGGTAAACCGTTTTTAGTGGCGACCGTAACATTCTGGATATCTTGTATTGACATCAGCATGCCGGGAACACGAACGGTGAGTTGCTGGCCGTTCTCTTCAATAAATCCGGCACCACGGTTTTCATTATTATTTTGAAGCGCATCCTGTAATTCGGTAAGTGGAATCTGCAACTGCTGTAACCGTGTCAGATCTGGAGAGACCACATAGGTTTTATTATATCCACCAATGCTATTAACCTCGGCTACCCCTTGTACACGTTGTAACTGGGGCCGAATAATCCAGTCTTGAATTTCACGCAGGTCCATCGCGCTATAAGCTGAGCCATCTGCTTTTTTAGCATTTGGCTCTGCTTTTACCACCCATTGATAAATCTCACCGAGTCCAGTCGAAATTGGAGACATTTGCGGATCAATGCTATCTGGTAAAGCACTCTTAGCTTCTTGTAAACGTTGGTTAATCAGCTGTCTTGCCCAGTAAATGTCAGTACCATCTTTAAAGATAATCGTGACCTGAGAAAGACCATATCTGGAAATTGAACGAGTCTGTTCCAGATTTGGAATACCAGACATGGCATTTTCAATCGGATAAGTAATCCTTTGCTCAACTTCTGGTGCTGTAAAACCATTGGCCTGACTATTGATTTGTACCTGTACATTGGTGATATCAGGCACAGCATCAATTGAAAGTTTTTGATAGCTATAAATTCCGACACCAATCCAAGCAATAACAAACATCATGACCCAAATGGCGTTGTTAATTGAAAACTGAATAATTCGATCAAACAAACCTTCAGCCTTTGGCAAATCAGGTTTATTAATGTCCATGCTCTGCCTCCCCTTTTTCAAGTTCGGACTTGAGCAAGAAACTACCTTGAGTCACATATTGCTGCTTTTCAGTAATTCCAGATTTAACCTCTACCCATTGTGCATCTGAAGAATAATTGCCTAACTCTACCGCAACAGGAGCAAAATGAATTTTGTCCTTCTCCTGTTTTGCAATAAAGACGACATTCTTTCCATCAATCTGTTGTATCGCTGTCTTATTAACTCGTAATACAGTCGCTGCATTATTTTGTTTCAGTAACACATTGACCATTAAGTTAGGGCGTAATTCTTTTGAAGGTGTGAGTACCTTGGCACGAACCTGTAGACGACCAGTTTGAGTATCTGCTTCTGAAGTTAAACTTTGTACCTGTGCTTTAAAAATATTATTCGTTTGCAGTGATTTAAATTCAATTTCCTGATTAGGCTGAATATTAGTATTTGCACTTGGTAGCACAAATTCAATCCATAACTGATCTAGGCGATCAATAACAAATAACTGTTTTTCAGGACCAATTTGCTCACCAATGACAATATCTTTACTACTGATTACACCACTTAAAGGTGCAGTTAAAACATATCGACCTTTACTTGAGCGATTTGCTCCCAATGCAGATAAACGGCTATTTGCAGCCTGCACTTGAATCTGCGCCTGACGATAAGCATTGTAAGCGCGCTGGTAATCTTGACGTGCTGAAACCCCTTGTTCCCACAATTGTTTTTCACGTTGATAATCTTGCTGGGCTAATGTCAGTGCTTCTTGTGCCATGCTTAAGTTAGCTTGTTGATCGACTAAATCAGGTACAAATAAAGTCGCAAGCGCCTGACCCTTTTCAACTTGTTGTCCCAACGCAACATTTACACTATCTACACGCGCAGAAAAAGTTGAAGAGACATGTGCTTGCTGGTCTGTATTTACAACAAGTTTGGCAGGATACGAGAGATTCTGCTCAACTTCTCCACGTCCTACTTGCTCTAACTTCACTCCATATTCAACCAGTTGCTTAGAAGTTAAGTTTAAACTGCCTTCCTCTTTTTCAGATTCTTCATGACCAGCTTCACCCTCTGCATGCGCTTCTTCACTTTTCTCAGTATTAGGCTGTTTTTTTCCAGAGAAAAATAACCAAGCACTTAAAGCAAGGCAGACAATCAGCAGCAAAATAGCAATAAGCCATTGGTTTTTCATTTTTTTAACTGACATTACTCTGCCCCTCCAACTGTCGGCAACTGATAGGTGTCTTGCCATAAATTTTGATTAATTTGATTTAATGCATCTCCAGACATCACCATATTTGGATCGATCCCGAGGGCTAAACTTTCTGCCTCAATTGCTTTTTGCCAAGCAGATTTAAGAAGTTGAACTTTTTTCAAGCGTTGTTCTTGTAATTGAAGGGTAGATTGCTGAACATCGGTAATTGCAAATTTACCGACTTTAAAGCCAAGCAGCATTTTCTCTTGTACCGTCTCTGATAAAGGGATTTGCTGCTCATTCATTAAATTATATTGCTGCTTTAAACCCGCTAACTCGTACTGTAGAGTACGAATAGAATTCTCGCTTTGCTTTTTATAAAAGCTTTGCTGCTGGTCAATTAAATCGAGTTTGCTTTGAGCAACTTTTAGGGCATATTGCTGGCGATTAAAAATGTTTAAAGGAACCGCTATACCTACTCGGATCTGATTTTCGGTACTGCTCGTTTCTGCGGTTTTACTACGAACCACGCCCATATTTACAGTAGGCGTAGGCCGATTTTTTGCCTTTAAATAATTAATTTCAGAATTTTGTTGTATTGCTTGAAGCCGTAGGGACTGTTCTAACAAATTCTGTTTCAAATATTGGTCGATATCACTTTCATTTTTTAAAGGCCACGTACTTTTTATATCTGGACGTAACGTGAAGTTATCTTCTGTCTCACCCCATAAGTTAGCCAATTTTCTTTTAGCACTACTCAGTGATAATTCAACTTCCTGATATAAACGCTGATTTTCAACATGCGTCATGAGAGTTCGATCTAAATCAACCTGAGCAATACTGCCTGCCTGAAAGCGTAAGCGGGTAGCATCTAAAAGGTTCTTACTCGTTCTTAACTGGGCTTTAGCAACTTCATGTTCAAGCTCTAAAATAGATACTTGTGACCATAAATATTTTACCGCCAGCTTCAGTTGAGCCTCATATAAAACCTGATTTAACTCAACTTGATTTTGCTGAACACTTGCTAGTTTTTTTGCTGCGGAACGTACACCAAAAATATCTAGTTTTTGCGAGATCCCAAGTTCTAATTCCTGATCTTTTCCAGATTTAAAACCCGTTTGCTGTACAGAAACCGTCGGATTTTCCCATAGCTGGCTCTGTTTGATATTGCTCTCGGCGATATCTTGTTGAGTTTGCCAAATTCCTGTTTGAGTCTGAAACTGCTTAACCTGATCGAGCACCTGTTCAAAAGTTAAAACATTCTGTACACGCTGTAGTTGTGTATTCTCAGCAAGGTTCTGATTTGAACTGGCTGCGTTTGTTACGACACCAGTTGAAAGTGCAACAGCAACAACTAATGATTTAAGTACCCAAGACGTACTCAGACTAACGAAACTTTTTTTGTATAAAAAAATAGACATAAAATAACCCTATGAAATAAATAATATTTCTGGTGGGTTATTTTTCGGCTACCCCACCTATAGCAGGGTTAAAACAGGAGGCGGGTCTTGTTTAGAGATATGAGGGGACTTATAAGAATTAGACCAATAATATTGTTGTTTTGGCTCAGATGACTGTATTAACGGTGAAACAATTTTTTCTTGTGCTTCTACAATCACAACATGAAAACATGAAGGTAAATGGTCATGATGATCGGACAAGTTTAACGGAGCTTTATGAGTCCCCGCGATATCTGTCTTTTCCGTATGGCTATACTGTGAAGCTTCATAACTCAACGCTGCATGATGACCAAAATGATGTAATGCCTTTTCCTGATTTTCATGGGCGCAAAATGCCGCTGCCACATTCCATAAACTTTGGAATATAAGCAAACAGAATAAGACGGACATGAAAAGTGCAGAACGTGGCAACAGCACACCATTAAACTAAGAAGTTGAGCAAAGCCACTATAGCAGGCCGTGGGCATGTAATAAAATTACATCTAATAAGTAGCAGTATAGAAGCGATTCTAATCTCGCCTGAGTAAAGATAAGAATAAATCATTAAGAATCTTTATCTTTACTCATAGGAAACTAATTATTAAGTAATTAGTTTCCTACAAAAAAAATTATTTATGCTTACAAGTTAAATGAGGCTTCTTACCTTCTTCAGCTTTAGCTTTTGTTTCTTGCTGAGACTTAAGATTCTTTTCGAGGAATATTAACCCTCCATCAGCATGAGCCAAACTTGTTGAAAGAAGTAAAACCATCAAAGCCGATTTTGTATTTAGTTTAATAGACATAATAATCACCAGATCTAAATATTCCTAATTTATTTAAGGACTTATCCCAGAAATAAAATTAATTTTTCGCATACCTTAGTTAATCAATTCAGGACAAATCTTCTGAGTCTCTAAGAAGCATGCGGATATACTTTCATTTCATTTTTAGAACCAACTAAACAATGAAGGGAGAACACCGTGCAGTCGCAACTCATCAAAAAGTTGGACTAAGGCCGCAACCCAGATAAACCACACCACCTGCGTCAAAAAAATACGGAAATGCTTCGGTGAAACCTGATAGAACTCAGGCTCTTTAAAATTTTTGAAACTTGGTAAAAAGCGTGGAATTGTCTTTATATAATCTGAATATGCAGTTCCATATTTTTCACTCAGGAATGCTTCTTCTTGGCGTATAACAAAATGGTAGTAACAGAGAAAATAAAGCGTGAATACTATTGGAAAGATAAACGTCTCTGTAATCAACATGATCCCGACTCCACCCAGATAACTAAACAGATAGAGTGGATTTCTACATAAAGAATAGGGACCGTCTGTCACCAACTTAGCATTCTTAAATCCGGAAATGTAAAGACTGCACCATATTCTTCCCATTACTCCTATGCCCACAAAAAACCATCCAAAGAACCATAAAATATGTTCTATAAATGCCGCCTGGAAATGCCATTTACTAAAACTTAAAGCAAGAATAATAGCTAAAATCAGCCCAATCACTCGGGAGCTCACAGTTCTAACACGGGGGGTAAATAAAATATTCATTTCCATAAACCTCCATCACTGTGAATCATCAGAGATAAGATAACCGATTCATTAAAATGATATTTTTGTGTTCCGGAAAA
Organism: Acinetobacter sp. OYA S30; assembly: GCF_033599315.1. NCBI lineage: Bacteria > Pseudomonadati > Pseudomonadota > Gammaproteobacteria > Moraxellales > Moraxellaceae > Acinetobacter > Acinetobacter sp. OYA S30. The sequence continues at coordinate 16,814 of NZ_JAWVAV010000043.1, read as the reverse complement.
ATTTGACAGAACCTTATATCCCGCCTTGTCATTAACATAAAGACGTGAATGTTTAAGCGAGTAATCTACATAGAAGATTGCTGCGCTTTGTTTGCACATATAATTAAGCATAAAATAACCCTTTGAAATAAATAAATTTCTGGTGGGCTTTTTTTGGCTACCCCACCTATAGCGGGGTTAAAACAGGAGGCGGTTTTAAGGCACTAAGATGTGGAGACTGGTAAGAATTGGACCAATGATAAATTTGTGAAAGTTCATGCACATGCAAAACAGGGGTTTGAGCTTGTTTTGCAACTTCTGTCATGACGACATGAAAACATGTCGGTAAATGATCATGATGGTCTTGTAAGTTTAAAGGTGCTTTATGAGCAGCATCTAAAGTCTCAGTATGTTCAACATGGGTATGAGAAGACGTTTGATATACATTTAAAGCTGCATGATGACCAAAATGATGTAGTGCTTTTTCTTGATTTTCATGCGCGCAAAAAGCCGCTGCTATATTCCATAAACTCTGGAATATAAGCAAACAGAATAAGACGGACATGAAAATTGCAGAACGTGGCAACAGTACACCATGGCTGTTAGAAATTGCACGAAGCAACTATAGCAGGCGAGCTACATGTAATAAAATTACAAAACGTTGTTTTATGGGTTCCATTCTTAACCCAGATGTTTCCTAAGTTTTTTAAAAATAATTTTTAAGAGTAATGTTCATGTATAAAACATTGACCACTAGCCTACTAGTAACTTGTCTTGGCTTAAGTGGATGTGCAACTTCTATTTTATCGACTGCCCTTCCGAATGAGACGACTGAGGTCCAAACAACTATTTTAAAGACAGATCAAATTATTGCACTGGGGCAAGCCATTAAAAACCAGCAAGAACAAGGCGTCGTATTTATAGGACAAGACTTTAATTATTTAATGACGGAAGGAAGTTCGGAATTTTTAAATATCATTAAAAATATTCCTGTAAATCAAAGAACTTTAATTATTCCATCTCCTCTGCTACTTGAAATGGATGACCCTACGCATTTTCATGGTGAACTCAAGTTTCAATACAATATTCCCGCTTCAAAACTTTCTGATCAACAGAAAGAAAATTTAAAAAATTTAGGGTTTAAAAATCATTTTATGGTTATGGAGAACCAAACACAGCTTTTATATCCCTATGCTATTATTCGTTTTAAAGGCCAAATTTATCAAACCAGTCCTACTTTAAAAGTTCAACAAACGATTCCAACTCCATATCCAATCGCCTTACAACAAAAAGATGAAATAACCAAGAAACATCCGTTTAAACGTGTAACGCGTATGGCGCTTTATCCTTTAGCAATGGCATTTGATATAGTGACGGTAGCCCCTTCTCTCATCTTGTCAGATTTACGAGGTGACTTTACTAAATAAGCACCCTTACTAATCTAAAAACAAAACCAGCCCTTAGGCTGGTTTTGTTTAAGAAAATTTCTTTTGTTTGATATTTATAAATTTTCTCAATTTTTTTATTTTGAATAATCATTTGTTCTTAAACTTTTTAAATTCTATTTTCACGTTTGTATACCAATACTTTTATAGAAATTTCGCTAAGCGTAAAAACACGTGTAACTTTTATGTAAGCTAAAACTTCATCATTTTTCATCCAAATGCGCTATATCAGATTTACAAAAAATAACATAAGATTTTCATATAAGGGACTAGCTTAAAAGTGTGAGTCAATTCAATCAAATTGAGGAACAAGGGGAGACTGTCATGAATATGAAAACAATCAAGCATGGGCTTAATCACTTGTTTGCCTTTGAAAACTTACCAGCCGATATGCATTCACAAGCTGAGGATGAAATTGAACAAGGCTTACGATTTGAAGAGTTAGCCATACAAGATCATGAACGTATGCAGAATTGGTTAGATATTACCCCAAATGACCGCAATGCGATGTGGTGCTACCTCCGTGCAGCTTTAAGAGGTAATGCTGACGCTTCCTTTAAACTTGGTATTGGCTATTTAAATGGTCAATTTGGTTTAGATAAAAACTACACTGAAGCTGAAAAGTGGTTAAACAAAGCAGCAAGTCAGGGACATCCTGATGCTGAACGTTGCTTACAAGAAGCTTTTAGTAAACTTGCCTTCTAACAAAAAACCAGCCCTTAGGCTGGTTTTTAAATTTAGCAGTAATTAACCGCTAATTTTTTTGTATTTCTTGCGATGAGGCTGAGCGTCATCACCTAGCTTAGCACGGCGATAAGCTTCAAACTCGGTATAGTTACCTGTATAGAACTCTGGTTGTTCATCTTCAAATGACAAGATATGAGTCGCAATACGGTCAAGGAACCAACGGTCATGCGATACAACCATTACTGTACCCGGGAATACCAAAATTGCATCTTCAAGTGCACGTAAAGTTTCTACGTCCAAGTCGTTTGATGGCTCATCCAGTAAGATAACGTTTGCACCTTGCTGTAAAATTTTCGCAAGTTGTAAACGGTTACGCTCACCACCTGACAATTCACCTACGCGTTTTTGCTGATCTTGGCCTTTAAAGTTAAAACGACCAATATAAGCACGTGATGCAATTTCATAATCGCCCACTTTCAAGATGTCTAAACCGCCAGAAACTTCTTCCCAAACCGTTTTGTTATCATCTAAAGTGTCACGAATCTGACCAACATAAGCAACTTTAACTGAATCACCAAGTGTTACAGTACCGGTGTCAGGTTTTTGCTCACCTGTCATCATACGGAATAAAGTCGTTTTACCGGCACCATTAGGACCAACAATACCTACAATCGCTGCTGGTGGTACGGTAAATGACAAGTTTTCGTAAAGTAAACGATCACCAAATGACTTGCTGATATTTTCTACTTCAACAACCTTGTTACCTAAACGTGGACCAGGTGGAATATAGATTTCAGACGTCTCATTACGCTGTTGGAATTCGCGTGAGTTAAGCTCTTCAAAACGCTCCATACGCGCTTTGTTTTTCTTTTGCTGACCTTTCGCATTTTGACGAACCCATTCAAGTTCTTTTTTCAATGCTTTAGCAAAAGATTCTTCTTGTTTCTGCTCTTGTTCTAAGCGAGCATTTTTTTGCTCCAACCAAGAAGTGTAGTTACCTTGGTAAGGAATACCGTGTCCACGGTCAAGCTCCAAGATCCACTCGGCAACATTATCTAAGAAATAACGGTCGTGCGTAATCGCCACGATTGTGCCAGGGAAATCTTTTAAGAAACGCTCTAACCAAGATACAGACTCTGCATCCAAATGGTTCGTTGGTTCGTCAAGAAGCAACATATCTGGTTTAGAGAGCAATAAACGGCAAAGTGCTACACGACGGCGTTCACCACCAGAAAGCTTAGTTACATCTGCATCCCAAGCTGGAAGGTTCAAGGCATCTGCCGCGATTTCAAGCTGGTTGTTTAGGTTATGTGCATCCCAAGCATGGATAATTGATTCTAATTTTTCCTGCTCTTTTGCAAGCGCATCAAAATCAGCATCTGGGTCTGCATATTCTGCAAATACCTGATCAAGACGCTCTAAAGCATCTAAAGCTTCACGCACACCATCTTCAACGTTACCACGAACGTCTTTAGTCGGATCAAGTGGCGGTTCTTGCTCTAAATAGCCGATTTTAATTCCAGGTTGTGCACGAGCTTCACCAGAGAAATCTTTATCTACGCCAGCCATAATACGAAGCAAGGTAGACTTACCCGCACCGTTCAAACCGAGAACACCAATTTTGGCACCCGGGAAAAATGATAAAGAGATGTCTTTTAAGATTTCGCGCTTTGGCGGAACCATCTTAGACACTCGGTTCATCGTATAAATATATTGGGCCACGCAGGACTCCTCAATTGAAAAACCAATACATCGCAAGACGCGACAAAATAATCGCGCGTATTATACGATGAAAACACTAATGACTTGAAGTTATGATTTCCATCGTACGGATTTATCAAACAATTTTCTTTTTCAATAAGTTGCAAAATGTTTATGTATAAGATTTATACAACGTTTCAGCGTATATTTTTCTATCTATATTCCTAAAATTGGATAACAAACCAGAATTTCTGCAATTTTCTATATAAATTTTAAGCTAGACTCGCTCAATATTTAACTCACGAAGATGAAGTAATCATGACTTATAAAGATGAAACCTTAGCCATTCACGCAGGCTACACTCCAGAAGCAACCACTAAAGCTGTTGCAGTCCCTATCTATCAAACAACTTCGTATGCATTTGATAACACACAACACGGTGCCGACCTTTTCGATTTAAAAGTTCAAGGCAATATCTATACCCGTATTATGAATCCAACCACAGCCGTACTTGAGCAGCGCCTTGCTGCGTTAGAAGGCGGTATTGGGGCATTAGCTTTGGCATCGGGAATGGCAGCTATTACTTACGCAATTCAGACCATTACTGAAGCTGGAGATAATATTGCCTCAGTCTCAACTTTATATGGTGGAACGTACAACTTATTTGCTCATACCCTGCCAAAACAAGGCATTGAAGTTCGCTTTTTTGATTATCAAAAGCCTGAAAGCTTACGTAACTTAATTGATGATAAAACTAAACTTGTTTTTGTTGAGTCAATCGGCAATCCGCTTGGAAATATCATCGATCTAGAAGAAATTTCGAAAATCGCCCATGAATATGGCATACCTGTCGTTGTTGATAATACAGTCGCTACCCCTGCTTTATTAAAACCATTCCAATATGGCGCCGATATCGTCATACATTCTTTGACTAAATATATTGGTGGTCATGGCAATAGTATTGGTGGTGCGATTATCGATAGCGGTAAGTTTCCTTGGGGTAAATATCCGGAGCGTTTTAAAGTATTGAACACGCCAGACCCAAGCTATCATGGTGTGAACTATGTAGAGGCATTAGGTGAAGCTGCCTATATAGCAAGGGCTCGCGTTGTACCATTACGTAATACAGGCGCAGCTATTAGTCCGCTCAGTGTTTTCTTAATTTTACAGGGTCTAGAAACGCTTAATTTACGGATGGAACGCCATACTGAAAATGCACAAAGAATTGCAGAATATTTGCAAAATCATCCGAAAGTAAAATGGGTCAATTACGCAGGCTTAAAAGATCATCCACAACACCAACTTGCGCAAAAATATGTAAAAGGTAAACCTTCTGCAATTTTATCTTTTGGGGTTCAAGATGGCCGTGAAGGCGGTACTCGCTTCATTGATGCCCTCCAGCTATTTACCCGCCTTGTGAACATTGGTGATGCGAAAAGTCTGGCGTGTCACCCTGCAACCACAACTCACCGCCAACTCAACGAACAAGAACTAAAAGCTGCTGGTGTAAGTGAAGATATGGTACGTCTTTCAATTGGTATCGAGCATGTTGATGACCTCATTGCCGATTTAGAACAAGCACTTTCATCCGTATAAATTTTAAACCCATCTAACAAGCCTCTGGAATATAGAGGCTTTTTTATTTTTAAGTGATTTAACTATTAAGAATAATTAATGGATTAGGGTAATAATTTAGAGTTTTTACTCTAAATAAATTGTTAAATTTCATATATTTACACACTAGACAATTTTTAAACATCTATTAAGATAAGGCAATATTTAGGAGTTCATCAGGATGAACCAACGGTTGTAAAAATAAAAATTACATACCGGAATAAATAGCCCCTGCCCCTACTTAGGTAAAATGCTGTGAATAAAAAATTAGAAGCTCTGTTCCAGGAAAAGGTACAAGGTAAAGTCATCTTAGTGACAGGCGCCTCAAGTGGAATCGGTTTAACGATTTCCAATAAACTTGCTGATGCTGGTGCGCATGTTTTACTGGTTGCCCGTACTCAAGAAACATTAGAAGAAGTCAAAGCAGATATTGAAAGCCGTGGCGGTCAGGCATCAATTTTCCCATGTGATCTGAATGACATGGAAATGATTGATCAGGTTTCTAAAGAGATTTTAGCTTCTGTTGACCATATTGATATTTTAATTAATAACGCAGGTCGCTCTATTCGTCGTGCTGTTCATGAGTCTTATGATCGTTTCCACGACTTTGAACGTACTATGCAATTAAACTACTTTGGCGCTGTACGTTTAGTGCTCAATATTTTGCCTCACATGATTCAACGCAAAGATGGGCAAATTATCAATATTAGTTCGATTGGTGTATTAGCAAATGCAACCCGCTTCTCGGCTTATGTTGCTTCTAAAGCTGCGCTTGATGCATTTAGCCGTTGTCTATCGGCAGAAGTTCATGCACATAAAATTGCAATTACTTCAATTTACATGCCTTTAGTGCGTACACCAATGATTGCGCCAACCAAGATTTATAAATATGTACCGACTCTCTCACCTGAGCAAGCAGCCGATTTAATTGCTTATGCAATTGTGAAACGTCCAAAACGTATTGCAACTAACTTAGGCCGTTTGGCTTCTATGACCTATTCAGTGGCCCCTGGCATTAACAATATGTTTATGTCGATTGGTTTCCGTCTGTTTCCAAGTTCAGACGCCGCAAAAGGCAAAAAAGCTGAAAAACTTAACTGGGTGCAAAAAGCATATGCACGCATTTTCCCAGGTGAGCATTGGTAATTTAAAATATTCAGCGAACTTAAATAAAAAAGCGCCTCATGAAAGGCGCTTTTTTATTTGATTCTATTTACGCATCTAAAAACTCGACATGCCCTGTTTTAACATCGTAAATCGCGCCAACAATCGCTATTTCACCACGATCCAATAAGTCTTTAAGTACCGTACTGTTATTAATAATATATTGGATATTGTAGTGAACATTCATAGCTGTTACCTGATTTACGAAGGTCTTGTTTAATTCACGGGGTTGCATAATGTCATATACGCTTTCTACCGAATGCATGAGCGGACCAAGCACATATTGAATATGCGGCATCTCTTTGACATCAGAGATTTGCTTTTGCTGTAAGCGTAACTGACATGCACTAGTCACTGCACCACAGTCAGTATGGCCTAAAACTAAAATGACTTTTGAGCCTTTGGCCTGACAAGCAAACTCAAGCGAGCCTAATACCTTTTGACCTGCAATATTACCTGCAATCCTTAAACTAAATAGATCACCAATACCCACATCAAAAATCATTTCAGTTGGAGCACGTGAGTCCATACAGCCCAAAACGGCAGCAATTGGGTGCTGGCCTTCATCTGCAGTAACACGAATTTGGCGATAAATATCACGTTGCAAGCGCTCATTTTTTACGAAACGTTCATTTCCTTCTTTAAGTAAAGTAATGACTTGCTGTGGACTTAATTTACGTTGTAGATCTCTCGTACTAATGTAGATATCCAATACTGCATCATCTACCTCTTCATAGTGCTGCTTAAATCCAATAAGCTTAAGGTCGACTTGGCGTTTAACTGCCGTCTCATTTTGATAGTCTTGAATGACTTGATAAATATCCGGATCAATCGAATCACATTGAGTGGCATCAATAATCAACTGTTGATCTTTATGAACATGTTCCAAGGCAGAAATGAGTGCGGAACGATTCAGAAAAGTTACTTGTGAAGGAAGCTCAATACGCGTCACGATTCCATGTAAATGCTTTTCTTTATAAACACGAACACCTTTATTGAAGTTGCCATATAAAATAAATGCACTACTGGTAAATAGCCCCACCAAGATTCCGGTTAATAAATCTGTCAGCAAGATTGCAACCAAGGTAATAATGAATGGTAAAAACTGTCTCCAACCTTTTTGGTAAAGCTGCTTGAATAACTTTGGATGAGTCAGTTTAAAACCAGTCACGATCAAAATTGCTGCAAGTGCAGACAAAGGAATCATGTTCATGAGTGGGACAAAAAATAGAATGGCAAGCAGTAACAACACACCGTGAATAATGGTTGAGCATTTACTACGTGCACCTGTATTGGCATTTACAGAACTACGGACAATCACTGAGGTCACTGGCATTCCGCCAATTAAACCCGACACAATATTACCTGCTCCTTGCGCCCATAACTCACGATTAGGTGGAGATGAACGCTTTTGAGGATCAAGCTTATCGGCCGCTTCTAAATTTAGTAATGTTTCTAAAGATGCCACGATCGCAAGTGTAATGGCTCCGGTATAAATTAATGGTTCAGCCAAATAGCTAAAGTCAGGAAAAACCAATACCTCTTCTGGTGCTTGTAATATATTTGGTAGTTGAATCAAATTATTACTTTGCACAGCCCATGAAGAACCGATACTTATTAAAACAAAGTTAAAAACTGCTGCGAGTACCACGGCAATTAAGGCAGAAGGCAACGCTAACTTTTTAAGTGGGCTACTGTCCCAAGCTAAAATTAAAAATAAGCTCAGCAGTCCAATCAACGCTGCCCCAGCATCAAATTTTTGGATAAACGTATCCGGTGTAGCAGTCCAAACTTCTTTCCATGAAAAATCAGTCAACCCAAATAAATAAGGTAACTGTGTCACAATCAGAATGGCACCAATGGCTGCCAATAATCCTAAAATGACATTGTTTGGAATAAAGTTGGCAAAGAAACCCAACTTAAATACACCAAACAGAATTTGTAAAATTCCTGCAAATACAATACACAATAAAAAGGCGGCATAATTGCCGCCTAATTGATCGAGTTGTACAAGGATGACTGCAGTCAACCCTGCTGCTGGACCAGAAACGCTGATGTGAGAGCCACTCAGCAGGCCAACAATAATTCCACCCACTATTCCAGCAATAATGCCAGAAATAATTGGAGCACCTGAGGCTAAGGCAATACCCAAACATAAGGGTAAGGCCACGAGAAATACGACCACTCCCGAAAGGAGGTCGTTTACGTGAAATCTATTTTTCAGTTCTAAAGCCGGCATAAAAACAACCATTTATAATATAAAAAAACAATCAATTTTTAATGTAACTGCCTGAAAGTGAGGAACTTACTTCAAGGCTTTATCGATATTGTCTGACAACTGAATCGGGTTAAAGTTGAGTTATGCTATAACGTTGTATAGTTGATTGTAGATTTCACGACGTTTTTGTTGATCTTAAGATTCACCTCATCTTTATGAGCGTGATGTTTTAATAAAACATGGCACTAGCCATTTAGAAGACGATTTAAAAACAATAAAAAAAGCCTCCCGTTTAGGAGGCTTTTTTAGGTTCTCTAAAGGCTCTTATTTAGAACCCTTAATTCCTGCTTGCAATAATAATGCACCAAAACCACCAATTTTTTGCTCTTGTGGTTTTTCTTGCTTACTACGCTGCGAACGTTCAACTTGATCTTTACGCGGTTGTGGACGTTTACCTTGTGGTTTACGCTCAGACCGCTGTTCGTTATTTTGCTCACGACGCGGTGGACGCTGTGCTTTCACAGGTGCCGCACCTTCTGCACGCATACTCAAGTTCACACGGTTACGTTCAACATCAACCTGCATAACACGCACTTGTACGATTTGACCAGGTTTTACCACTTTATGCGGGTCAGAAACGAACTCATTGGCTAATTCAGAGATATGAACCAAACCATCTTGATGCACACCAATATCAACAAAGGCACCAAAATTCGTCACATTCGTCACCACACCTTCAAGCTGCATACCTTCAGTCAACTGAGCAACTTCAGTAATATCTTCACGGAATTTAGCTGTGCGGAATTCTGGACGAGGGTCACGGCCCGGTTTTTCAAGTTCTGCTAAAACGTCTTGAATGGTTGGCAAACCGAATTTGTCATCAACAAACTCTTCTGCTTTAACCTGACGAATAATTTCGGTATTACCAATAATGTCTTTTACCGTTGTCGCTTTTGCTGCAACAATTTTCTCAACAAGACCATAACTTTCAGGGTGAACAGCAGATGCATCTAATGGCTCTGAACCATTTTGGATACGTAAGAAACCAGCTGCCTGTTCAAAAGTACGTTCGCCAAGACGCGGTACATTTTTAAGTGCCTGACGTGTGTCAAAACGGCCATGCTCTTTACGGTATTCAACAATTTGCTGTGCAATTGCTTTATTTAAACCTGCAATATAAGCCAAGATTGCTGGTGAAGCAGTATTTACATCTACCCCAACAGCGTTCACACAGTCTTCTACAACTGCATCAAGTGTTTTTGCTAAACCAGTTTGATTCACATCGTGTTGATATTGACCTACGCCAATCGACTTCGGATCAATTTTAACAAGCTCAGCCAGTGGGTCTTGTAAACGGCGCGCAATAGAAACTGCCCCACGGATTGAAACATCAAGCTCTGGCAGTTCCGCCGCAGCAAGTTCACTTGCAGAGTAAACAGAGGCGCCTGCTTCACTTACGGTTACGCGAGTTAATTTAAGATCTGTATTTGCAGCCATCATTTCAGCTACAACAGCTTCTGTTTCACGGCTTGCAGTACCATTGCCAATAGCAATAAGCTCGACATTGTATTCACGACATAGACGTGCAAGTTCAGCAATTGAGCCTTCTTTATCTTCTTTAGGCGCAAATGGATAAATCGTGCTATGTGCAAGTACATCACCAGCTTCGCTTACCACAGCTAGTTTCACACCAGTACGAATACCAGGGTCAACACCCAAAGTCGTACGGCTACCAGCTGGTGCTGATAACAATAAGTGACGAAGATTTTCAGCAAACACCTGCATTGCTTCTGCTTCAGCAGCAAGACGTTTTTCTGTAAGTAATGAATGCTCGATTTGAGGACGAACTTTACCTAACCAGAATAATTTTGCAGTTTGTTTTAAGAAATCTTGACGTGTTTGTGGCTGAATCTGATCAAGGTTGTATTCAGTTTCAATACGAGCCAATGGTGCATCATCTTCGCCATCAACTTTTAAACCAAGTACGTTTTCTTGGCGGCCACGTAACATCGCCAATAAACGATGTGATGGTAATTTGTTTAGGCCTTCAGAGAATTCAAAGTAATCGCGGAACTTTTTGCCCACTTCTTTCTTCTCTTCAGATGCAACAGTACTTTTTAATACTGCTGTTTTTGCAAAAGTTGCTTTTAATTCTGTAGTAAGAGGAATGTTTTGTGCCCAGTCATCAATCAGAATATGCTGGATTGCGTCTAATTGACTTTCAACGTCCGGATAGTCTTCATGACTAAAACCAGCCAATGCTTCTGTCGGATCAATTTGTTCTGAAATAATTTTTTCGGCAATTGGTCCAAGGCCCGCTTCTTTCGCCTTGAAAGATTTGCTCGTACGTTTAGGACGGTACGGCGCATAAATTTCTTCTAAAGCATTTTTTGTTTCGGCTGCATTCACCCGCGCCAACAAGTCATCATTCAATTTATTCTGTTCTTGCAATGACTGAATGACCTTTTCACGGCGCTCATATAAATCACGTAAATACGCTAAACGAGTATCTAATTGGCGTAACTGCGTATCATCTAAACCTTGTGTTACTTCTTTACGGTAACGGGCAATGAATGGAACACTGGCACCTTCATCAATTAAGCGGATGGCAGCTTCTACTTGGTTTGGACGTACGGCAAGCTCACTTGCCAACTGCTGAACTAAGTCAGTCATCGTGTTTGATCCCACAAGGATAAAGTTTAAAAGCACTGATTATAAAGACCAAGACCATAAAATCCACACTTGTTTGCGTATTCAAAACGTTTTTTTGTATTGACTATGAATTTTTCACATTCTTATGGCCGTAAAAAAGTTTTTTCTGTGACTCATTTGGGCCTTTAAGCTAGCCTTTTACCTTTTAAAAAATATGAAATTTATAGATACTTCTTTAATTAAAGAAAATTTTTAATATAAATTATGAGAAAAAGAACATATTGATACATTGCCAGAACGATCAAAATATAGTTTTTCTTATCTTTCTAAATAAATTATTAAGTCCTCATACTTAAACTGTGAATCTATAAATTAAAAGTTAGAACTTAAAAACCGAAACTCATTTTTAAAATAATTTATTTGAAACAAATATTTATTAGAATTTAATCGATGAGAAAGAGGTAAATAGCCAAATATTTGAGTTTTTCTTTAAGGCTTTGCTAAATTATGGGCATAAGATGTTGTTTTTTGGTTTCAAGCCCCTACGAAAATTGTAATTTTGAGCAAATTGATACATAGTCTTAACAAGAACATCGGCATTATACTGAGGGCTTGTTGGCAATAAGCCTAACCGATCCAATAATATATAAATTATGACTTTAAAAGGGAGTACATCATGAGTTTAGTTGTACCTGCTGAACATCCTGAAACCGTACATAACGAAACGGATCGTGTCGAGCGCATTTTAGTGGTCGATGACGATGTGCGTTTACGTACCCTCTTGCAACGTTTTTTGGAAGATAAAGGCTTTGTTGTAAAAACTGCCCATGATGCCTCACAAATGGATCGTTTATTACAACGTGAGTTATTTTCACTTATCGTGCTCGACTTTATGTTGCCCGTTGAAGATGGTTTAAGTATTTGTCGTCGTTTACGTCAGTCAAATATTGATACTCCAATTATCATGTTAACTGCACGTGGTAGTGACTCTGACCGTATTGCTGGTCTTGAAGCCGGAGCAGATGACTATTTACCAAAACCATTTAACCCAAATGAACTTTTAGCGCGTATTCGCGCAGTATTGCGTCGTCAGGTACGTGAAGTTCCGGGTGCGCCAAGCCAACAAGTTGAAGTGGTTAGCTTCGGTCCATGGTCTCTAGATTTATCTACACGTACACTGACTCGTGAGGGTCAAATCGTTACATTGACTACAGGTGAATTTGCCGTATTAAAAGCTTTGGTACAGCATCCACGTGAACCTTTAACACGCGACAAGCTCATGAACTTGGCTCGTGGCCGTGAATGGGGTGCAATGGAACGTTCTATTGATGTTCAAGTGTCTCGTTTACGCCGCTTAATTGAAGATAACCCGGCACGTGCACGTTACATTCAAACTGTATGGGGCGTAGGCTATGTGTTTGTTCCGGATGGTGCTGAATAAGCTTGAGATAAAATAGAGTGAGTTTAGAGCCCATACCACCGCAAACCTTTACCGACTACGTTGCGTACTCAGAGCGTAAACGGACCCGATGGGAACGTTTTCTCGACAAGATTAAGCCACGTTCTGCGGCCATGCGTACCACAATTTTGGTACTGCTGGTGGTACTCTTTAGCTTATTTATGTCATTGTGGTTTTTTTGGCGAACCCTCTATTTACCTGAAATTCAGCAACATGCGCGCTATCTAGCAGTTGAACTAGAACTGGTAAATAACCCTAATATTCGTATTTTTCATCGCGATAGCGAAGTTGACGTCGACACATGGTTACGCAATCGGGTTGGCATTGAATATGTCACGAACCCCAAAGAATATCCAAGTGTCCGCGATAAAATTATTGCCGAGTTTTTTACCAACCAAGTTGAGCAAAAACTGGCAAATGAAATTGGCGCAAAAGACGTTACTGTCTATTTCCAATTTAAACCTAGCCCACGTATCTGGATTCAAACGCCAGAAATGCATGGTAACTGGGTTCGTGAACCTTTAAAAACCTATGCCAACTATAGCCCCGAGCTACTGGTAGGCTGGGTTGTGGGTGTCCCATTAGTTTCGGCCATCATTATTTTAATTTTGGTTCGACAAATGAACCGACCATTACGTCGTTTGCAAAATGCTGCCAACGAATACAGTAAGTCTGGAACTGCACCTTATTTAGATACTAACCATGGCCCTTTAGAAATTCGCCAAGTAAACCAAGCATTTAACCGTATGGTATATACGCTTGAACAAACTGAGCGTGAAAGACGCATCATGCTAGCGGGAATTTCACATGATTTAAGGACTCCCCTCACACGTATTCGTTTAACTGCAGAGATGCTACCTGATGAATTTCTACGTGAAGGTCTAGTTTATGACGTAGATGATATGGATGCGATTCTAAATCAGTTCATCTCATATATGCGCGATGGTTCAGATGAGGAATTAAAAGACACTAATATTAATATTCTTTTACAAGAATTGGTCGTTCAGTTTAAACCCCTTGATATTCGCTTTAAAATGCAGGATGTTCCCATTATTCCTGCACGCAGCCTCTCTTTAAAACGACTTATTGCCAACCTCATTAATAACGCCAAGCGTTATGGTGCTGAACCGATCGAACTCAGTGCAAAGGTTGAAAATGAACATATTTTAATTACGGTTGCTGACCATGGTGAAGGCATTCCAGAAGATCAAATTGAAGAATTAATGCAGCCTTTTGTAAGAGGCAACTCGGCTAGAACGATTCAGGGAAGCGGTTTGGGTCTTGCCATTGTTAAACGTATTGTCGATATTCACCAAGGTGAAATCCAGATTCACAATCGTGAACAAGGCGGTTTAGAAGTAATTATTTCTTTACCAATTCCAAAACCCGCCCCTGAAGAAAATACAACGCACAATCCTTTAGAAAAAATCAAACAAACTTTAAGTGAGCGCTTTTAATTTGAGCAATTGAACATTTAAAGCGCTATTTTAAACCTCAAAAAAGACAATAATAATCAATATATTAAAAATCATAAAAATAAGTTATACCCGCATTTATTTAAAAAATTAGACCTTAGCCTAACACCTATGCACTTTTCATTTTTTCATAGCTAAAATCCGTTATGTTTTGACAATATTGAGGATGTCCAATGTCTTTAAGTCGTATTCGCCTAGCTTCTCTTCATGACAAGGTCATCAGTGCTGAACAAGCTGCGCAATTCATCGAAAATGGAATGACCGTTGGTATGAGTGGTTTTACTCGTGCTGGCGAAGCTAAAGCTGTTCCACAAGCACTTGTAGAGCTTGCAAAAAAGAATCCGTTAAAAATCACGTTAATTACGGGTGCTAGCTTAGGTAATGACTTAGACAAACAACTCACGGAAGCAGGTGTTTTATCTCGTCGCATGCCATTCCAAGTGGATAACACTTTACGCCGCGCAATTAATAACGGCGAAGTCATGTTTATTGACCAACACTTGTCAGAAACTGTTGAGCAAATGCGTAACCAGCAACTTAAACGTCCAGATGTTGCGGTCATTGAAGCAATTGCGATTACTGAAGATGGTGGCATTATTCCAACAACTTCTGTTGGTAACTCTGCAAGTTTTGCGATTTTTGCCGAAAAAGTAATTGTTGAAATCAACACTTCTTTAAGCGAAAGCTTTGAAGGTTTGCATGATATCTATATTCCAACTTACCGTCCAACACGTACGCCAATTCCATTAACAAAAGTGGATGAACGTATTGGTACAACAGCTATCCAAATCGATCCTTCGAAAATTGTTGGTATTGTCTTTAACGATACACATGACTCTCCATCGACAGTAACTCCACCGGATGATGAGACTCAAGGCATTGCCAATCACCTTATCGCATTCTTTGAAAAAGAAGTGGCTGAAGGTCGTTTACCGAAGAACCTTGGTCCACTCCAAGCAGGAATCGGTTCAATTGCAAACGCTGTACTGACAGGTTTAAAAGATTCTAATTTTGAAGACCTCATCATGTACTCAGAAGTACTACAAGACTGTACTTTTGAATTAATTGATGCAGGCAAAATGAAATTTGCTTCTGGTAGTTCAATTACGCTTTCAGCAAAATGTGGTGAAAAAGTTTTTGGTAATATCGAAGCTTACAAAGACAAATTAGTGCTTCGTCCACAAGAAATCTCTAATCACCCTGAGCTTGTACGTCGTTTAGGTATTATCGGTATTAATACTGCACTTGAGTTTGATATTTACGGTAACGTGAACTCAACTCACGTGTGCGGTACTAAAATGATGAACGGTATTGGTGGTTCAGGTGACTTCGCTCGTAATGCGCACTTGGCAATCTTTGTGACCAAATCTATTGCTAAAGGCGGCGATATTTCTTCTATCGTGCCAATGGTGAGCCACGTTGACCACAGTGAACACGACGTTGATATTTTAGTGACAGAGCAAGGTTTAGCAGACTTACGTGGTTTAGCACCTCGTGAACGCGCTCGCGCTATTATCGACAACTGCGTACACCCGCTTTACCGTGATGCATTAAATGACTACTTTGATCGTGCATGTGCTAAAGGTGGACATACACCTCACTTACTTCGTGAAGCATTGTCTTGGCATGCAAACTTCGAAGAAACAGGCCAAATGCTTCAACCAACACTAGTTGCAAAATCAGCTTAAGTCATACTTTTAATTTAAGCACTCCTACGGGGGTGCTTTTTTATTTGTGTAAATTATTCACAAACTACTGCTCAAGTTCGAATTTTTATTTTATCTTTTCAATACATCAAAACAAAAAGTAGAAATCCATATGTTCATTATTCGCCAATTTACAAATGCAGATCTGGATGATGTGGTCAATTTATGGGAAAGCTGTGGCCTAACTCGCCCCTGGAATAACCCTGAAACGGATATTTTCAGGAAAGTTTCGCAGCAGGATGATTTATTCCTCGTTGCTATTAAGGATGAGCAACTAATTGGTACGCTTATGGGCGGCTACGACGGCCATAGAGGCTGGATTAATTATCTGGCTGTTCATCCCCACCAACAACGCTTAGGAATAGCCACAGCGCTTGTTCAACAGCTTGAGAAGCGGCTTATGGCGCGTGGCTGTCCCAAATTACAATTATTAGTACGTAAAGATAATCTGAATGTGTTGAATTTTTACGAGCAGCTCGGCTATGACGAAGTAGAAGCGGTATGTTTAGGAAAACGTCTTATTAGTGACAACTCTCATGACTAAAGGCGCCTCTTGAAATGAAGAACCTTTAGGAAATAAAGCTAGACCTTGGGATAACTCACTTTACTTGTGGATAAAATGAGAGTTATACACAGGTGAAGTCATTCTACTCACGAATCAAATAAATAGACATGAAAAAAGCCCCATACTTAAAGTATGGGGCTTTTCCGAAT
>NZ_JAWVAV010000042.1:0-27692 GCF_033599315.1 Acinetobacter sp. OYA S30 | reverse complement strand
AAAACTGCTTTAAGCAGCAAATGATATAGGCTGTTTAAATTTGTATGTAAAACAATAATTTCTTTGAGTTTATCTTTTTGGGTGTAGTAACGGCTTGAGTAAATAATCGAGAGCACTTCTTCTTTGAGTAGGCTTTTTTGAAAGGCGATGCACATTTCAATCAGGCGTTCTTTGGAGCGGAAGTAGTTGTAGAACGTGGCTTTCGGTATTTTGGCTTCTTTGATAATGAGGTCTACGCCTGCATTGTGGAACCCATGCGTAGTAAAGAGTTGGATGGCAGTTTGAACAACCTGTAATTTTTTGGAAGATATTTCTAAAGTTGGCATAGTTTTACCGTTATAAATTCTTGTTGTTTCTAAATGAGATAAAAAGCCTGTGCCCTTTCTGGGAGAAAAAAAGGCACAGCAAAGCCATAAGACGGTGCTTGGCACATCTCAAGTTTTATTGTTGATATAAGTTTTTAGCCGTAATGACTTAAAGTCTGAAAAGCGGTTAAGCCTCCAAACTGTTTAAAGATGAATTAAGTGGTGTCGTTATAGCTTTTGGCGCTCAAGGCCAAGAAATGATGGATGTGCATAGCCAACTCCTGATTTTGGGAGTTCTGCCAAAGCATTCATTTGGAATTATGGTGGCAGAACGAAAGGGGGTTAGCAGACTGGCTCAAGACCCAGCACACCCGAAGGTGTCCCCCTTCCGTCCTACCGCTACAAAAAGGGAGACGAACGGGTCTACATCAAAAAAAACGAGTTTTTTCAATGTTCTTGAGCGCGGTCTGCTAAAACCGGCTGGCAATGTGGCCAGCACGCAAAGCATAATCTGAGAGTTGAGATGTGTCAATGTAGCTTTAATGACAAGTGATTAAATTTCTTATTGTTTTTCATTAGATTAACTTAATTATTATTTAAGATATTATATTTAATTATATTTTTAAAATTAAACAGAAGCGATCCGTGCTTATTGATTTCTTAATGAGTCTTTTATTATGAAACAACGAAACAATAAGTGGGATTAGACAGTCTCTGTCTGCCCCACTTGGTGATAAGCGCGGTTAAAGTAAACCAAGCTTTGGTCATGTTGGCTTTGTTTAATCGCCACAATCGGACATATAAAAATCGTGTGTGTGCCGACTTGTTGAATTTGCTCAATCTCACAATCGAAGCTCACCAAAGCATCTTCCAACACAGGTGAACCCGTTTCTAACTCAATCCATTCGCCATGTTTAAAGCGTTCTTCTGGTGTGAGCTTAGATGAAAATGCTTTTGAAATATGTTCGTGGTGCGCGCCTAACACATTTACGGTTAAGATTTTGTTATCTAGGAAATGTGCATGTGAACTCGCAGCTTGGTTCATACAGACCAATAATGTCGGCGGTGTGTCAGTCACACTACAAACAGCAGAGGCAGTAAATCCAAAACGGCCAGACATGCCTGCCGTGGTCACAACACTAACCGCACTTGTGAGTAAAGACATTGCATTTCTAAAGTCTGTTGCTTGAACCATGACATTATTCCTAAATTGAACCGTACCTTTTCCTGTGTGTTTGCTATACCGCCCAACTCCATCAGGAAGGTACTATCGACATGCGTTCTGATTAGAGCGACATGTAGTAAGTAAAATGAGGGTTACTTGTTTGATTATCAACCACCATCAAAAAAGTAACCCTTTATACCACTTATTGGTAAATATTAAGCAGTAAGATCATAACCCGTCAGTTCTCGGCGAACGATTTCTGCACCTGCACTTAAGGCATTTAGCTTGCCGCGTGCCACTTCACGAGAAAGAGGCGCCATACCGCAGTTTGTGCACGGGTAAAGCTTGTCTGAGTCTACAAACTGAAGCGCTTTACGTAGTGTGTTGGCAACTTCTTCCGGTGTTTCAATCTGGTTTGTTGCAACATCAATTGCACCCACCATGACTTTTTTACCACGAATAAGTTCAAGCAAGTCGATTGGCACACGCGAGTTGTGACATTCTAACGAGATGATATCAATGTTAGAAGTTTGAAGTTTCGGGAAAGCTTCTTCGTACTGGCGCCATTCTGAACCGAGTGTCTTTTTCCAGTCAGTATTGGCTTTAATACCGTAACCATAGCAAATGTGCACCGCAGTTTCACATTTTAGACCTTCAATTGCACGCTCTAAAGTTGCAATCCCCCAGTCATTTACTTCGTCAAAGAATACGTTAAATGCAGGTTCGTCAAACTGGATAATATCTACACCAGCAGCTTCTAACTCTTTCGCTTCTTGGTTCAAGATTTTGGCAAATTCCCAAGCAAGCTTTTCACGGCTCTTGTAGTGACCATCGTAAAGCGTATCAATCATGGTCATTGGGCCAGGTAATGCCCATTTAATTGGCTGATCAGTTTGCTGACGTAAAAACTTTGCATCTTCAACAAACACAGGCTTTTGACGAGACACCGCACCTACCACAGACGGTACGCTTGCGTCGTAACGGTCACGAATACGAACTGTTTCGCGCTTCTCAAAATCTACACCATTTAAGTGCTCAATAAATGTCGTCACAAAGTGTTGGCGGGTTTGTTCGCCATCGCTGACAATATCAATGCCCGCAAGTTTTTGTTCGTGAAGTGCTAAACGTAACGCGTCTTTTTTACCTTCAACTAAGCCTTCGTTTTCGAGTTTCCACGGCGACCAAAGCTTTTCAGGTTCTGCAAGCCAAGACGGTTTCGGTAAGCTGCCAGCAGTTGAAGTCGGTAATAACTTTTTCATAATAAATGACCTATATGTTGATTAATTAGGAGCGTAATTCGCAGACCACTGCTCAAGAATCGCTTGGTATGGTTTGATAAATTGCTCTTCAACAAACTTCCCCTGCTCAATAGCCAAACGGCTACGTTCTTCACGGTCATACACAATTCGAGTAAGTGAATAATCTTGGTGCTTCAAGCTTGGTTGATAAGACTTTCCAGCCACTGAATTTGCATTGTAAATTTCAGGACGGTAAATCTTTTGGAAGGTTTCCATCGTACTAATGGTACTAATCAACTCAAGGTTGGTGTAATCACTCAACAAATCGCCAGTAAAGTAGAACGCTAACGGCGCAACGCTATGCGGCGGCATGAAATAGCGAACTTTTAAGCCCATTTTTTGGAAATATTCATCAGTTAATGAATAGTCTTCTTGCTTGTATTCGACCCCTAAAACAGGATGTTCGTTTTCAGTACGGTGATACACCTTACTTGTTGAAACGCTTAGGCAAATGACTGGTGCCTTTTTAAAGTTGGCTTTATAAGTCTCAGAGTTAATAAAGCTCTTAAACAAGTTACCGTGCAATTCGCCAAACTTTTCTGGCGTGCTAAACGTAGACTTGTTTTTGTTGTGGTCTAACAACAGCACACTAAAGTCATAGTCACGTACATAAGACGAGAAGTTGTTACCTACAATGCCTTCGATGCGTTCATTGGTCTTTTTATCAACAATATTGGTTTTCAATATTTCGATTAAAGGAAGCCCGCTAGTACGGTTTTCGGCATCAATATTCATTTCAACTGAAATGATTTCAAGTTCAACGCCATAGCGGTCGCCCTTAGGGTTGTCCCAATGAGCTAAGGCATTGAAGCGATTGTCGATCATCCGTAATGTGTTGCGCAAATTTTCTTCGCGGCTCATCCCTCTCGCCAAGTTAGCAAAGTTGGTTGTAATACGCGTATTGTCTGCTGGACGATAGTTCTCATCGAAACAAATACTCTTAATCGTAAATGTAAATTCTTTACTCATTGTGATCAGTACCCTAATTTCTGAGATAAACCTAAAAAATCTTTTTGCTCTTTTTGAACTTTCCAGCCTTATCAGTTTTGTGCCTTGTGGTCTTATCAAAAGTGAATAACTGGAGCGCTTCAGAGCATGGATAGATTTATACCGCAATCACAACATGAATAAAAATGATTTAGTCTCATTCAAAACTGAGTGAAATTCATGTTTAGGGTTTTATAAATAAGTATGAAGTTAAATATTTTTCATCTTAGAGAAGTTTAGACAGTAGAAATTCAATATACAGCACTCGCTTTGTTGTGCCTGAAAATTTAGAATTTATGATTATTTTCAATTAATTAAATCATTTTTCTTTAAATAAAACAGATAAGCCTAAAGCAATTTATGTTGACTCTCATTCATCTCTGCTTTTAGCCATTCTAAAAATAGGGTTTTGCGTGGATCTTCCTCAAAAGCACGATGAGAAAGTAGAAAATAGGCTGAACCATCTTGAACGACTGGTGAATTTTTTTGCAGTAAGTTCCACTCAAGCTCTTTTTCAATCATATAAATTGAGATGACTGTCGCGCCAAGTCCCGCCAAACAACCTTCTAAACATAGATAAAAATGTTCGAGTTCAACTTTGGTGTAGCCTTTTAAACTTTGCTTTAGCTCAGCAATGCGACTCATACTTTTGAAAAAATTTGGTCTAGAGGTCGAAATGAGTACGTCGTTGGTTTCCGATGGCTTAGTTGCTTGAACTAGAGCGATATATTCATCGGCAATCTTTTCGCCATAAATATGCTCTCCCCAATCAAAGTCATTTCTACGAATCGCAATATCAATATTATCTTTTTCAAAATCAACCACACCGCCTGCTGTGAGTAGCACAACCTCAAAATCATGCCCGAGCTTTTTAAATTTTGATAGCCGTGGAATGAGCCATTTCATAGAAAGAGTCGGTTCACACGACAAAACCAGTTGCTTGTTTTCGGTTTTGGGTTGGCTGAGCTCTATTAAACATTCATCGAGTTGACCAAACACCTGATGGCAACAACTCAATAAAATTTCGCCCTGCTTAGTCATTACAAGCGTTTTATTTTTTCGGTCGAATAAAGACGTATTTAAAGCTTCTTCTAAATTATAAATCTGTTTACTGACCGCACTTTGCGTCACAAATAATTTCTTTGCAGCTAACGTGACACTGCCATACTTCGCCACAAAATAGAAAAATTTTAGTGAATTCAGCGATATTCTTTCGATCATTCCAAAAACTCATAGTTATGTTGTCGTTTTTATCGATTTTTATTTTTAGGTTTCTGTTCAAAATAAAAATCATCTTTATTAAAACCTATTTTAGATGATGAAAAATATTTTAAATATCTATATCTATCTTCATAAATGTAAAGACCCAATCTTTCTCACGAAAAGAATAATAGCTTTCAGTAAAACAGCTCTCCTCTCGAATCCATTCCAAAAAGTACAGATAAAACCGTTCGTTTTCAATGAGGGTGCAAGATAATGGCTGAGTTTATTGCGGTTATTCTCATTACGATTTTGGCAGTGGTTAGCCCCGGCGCTGACTTCGCGATCGTTACGAAAAATAGTTACTTGTACGGCAGAAAAATAGGTGTGTTTACTTCACTTGGAATATCGCTTGGCGTGTTGGTGCATGTCACCTACACATTAGTTGCCGTTGCCTTTGTGATGACTTATACGCCGCAAATTTTGAATATTGTTAAGTATATTGGCGCGCTTTACCTGATCTATATTGGCTATAAAACTTTTACTCAAAAACCTGTTTTAGACGCTGTTGCTTTAAACGCTATAGGCAGTTTTCAAGCGATAAAATACGGCTTTTTTACTAACGCCCTGAACCCTAAAACCACGCTATTTGTGATTAGTACCTATACACAAATCGTGAGTTTAACTACGCCTAAAACCATTCTTTTGGCTTATGGCTTTTTTATGTCATTTGCCCATTTTGTATGGTTTTCACTTGTGGCTGTACTATTTTCATCTATGCTACTGAGACAGAAAATGTTAGCCAAGCAAGTCCATATTAATAGAGTGATTGGTTCTATTTTATGTGTCTTAGGTGTGATTTTGCTTTTTACTAAGTTTCAGTAGAGCCGCTTAATTTTTAAGAAACTCCATAGTGAGTTTATGGTTAATGGACTGAGCGCTTCGTACAGAAATCAGTCCATTTGAGTGAGATAAAAAGCTATGTTTTAGCTTTTTGATTCTGATAAATTATTTATATTCCAACGGTTTGCTCTTTTAAAGGTTCCCACGTCGTTAAACCGAACCCCCATATCACGCATAACTTTATGTGCAACTGGTGCAGTCATTTGACGAATATAGAATGGTTCTTTCACCACAAAATGGTGGATGGCATGCGTTGAACCAAAGTTAAAGCAAAACAGTTGGAACGGCATCATCCACCAAGGTTTTAACACCTGAGTTTGCTGAATGACATTACCCAATTCGACATCGCCGTAGTAATGCATATTGCTAGTCACAAAGTGCAAGCAGAAGGTACGCAGTACATTCGGTGCAACCCAAACAACAGTCAAAATATTAACCACATGCATAATATTTAAAGTGGTAGCTGACCAAGCAATCGGTGCATTCGCCCAACTTAAAACAGCATCTACTGCATGAAAACCTAAAAAGATATACCACAGCGACCAATGAATAATTCCTAACGGAAAATAAGCCATAAATGCACGTTTAAAAATTACTTTTCTAACCGTCCAATTGCTTGCAGAAATAATACGGAACAAGACAGCCAAGCCGTTATCACCAATCGCGATGAGACGACGTATGCTCCACTGTTCTCCGTTGGTTAAAGCTCTTTCTTCTAAATCAACTTCGGTGCCTGAGTTTTTATGATGGTTAAAATGCAGCTCACGACGTTTCCACGGGTTAATGGTACTTGGTCGAGCTAACCAGACTAAACCCATCATTAAATGATGTGCCCATGGTTTCTTTCTAAAATACATCCAGTGAATCAGATCATGCTCTAACTCATGCGTGAGCGATGCAAAAAAAGCAATAATCGGAATAGCAAACCAAGCTGAAAGTTGATGATTTATATAGAGCAAGGCAGTCGCTATCATGCCGACCAAAGATATAAATAGAATCATCGCCCCAATGGCATTTTGATGATTCAAAATAGGATGGCGTTTGCGTAAAGCCACGCCTTCTGCTGTTACTACTTTTTTAATATGTTCGGTTTTTTCGCTATCGGTCATTCCGGCAGGATTTTTATAAATATAGGTCATCCGTTATTCCTCAGTTTTCCATGCCCCTACTTTATTTAGATCACCCTAAGTGTGCTTAGCTCGAAACGCCAATCTATTGGCTATGGATGCCAAAATAAAAAGATTCAGAATAAACAAAAGATTTTTTAGTTTTGAATCTTTTATACTGTTCAGAGGAATATGAATCACAAGTTATAGGACATAACATGCCACAGACAGCAACGGCACTGGCTAGCTGGGTGAAAGCGATTCAAAAAGCGCTCGAAAAAGCCGGTGTTGATAGTCAACCTTTATTAGAACAAGCAGGTTTAGATATTCAGGCTCTGAGTAATCCTGATGCACGATATTCATTAAAACAAACAGCAAATTTATGGAAATTAGCAGTTCAGAAAACTCAAGATTCATGTTTTGGCCTTAAAGTTGCCAGCCAAGTCAATCAAAATACTTTTCATGTGTTAGGGCATTCACTGATTACCAGCACCACCCTAAAAGAGATGTTTCTAAGAATTATTCGTTATTTTCGTGTGGTTACGGATATTCCAGAGCTAGAGTTTTATGGGCAAGGAAATAATCATTATTTCGTTATTCATGTTCCCGACGAAGTTCAGCCCGAGTCAATAGATGCATTTATTTCCGTTTTTATTCGCTCAAGTCGTGCCTTACAAGGCTCTGTTTTTTCACCCTTACGCATTGAACTTAGACGCTCAGAGCCAGAAGATCTAGAAACTTTTCAGAGTATTTTAAAAGCCCCGATTGTGTTTAATGCACCCAAAGATATGATTGTGTTTGATACGGCAACGATAGAACAACCACTAGAAGGTGCAAATCCGACTCTCACCCAAGAATATGATGAAATTATTAATCGTTATCTGGCACGGCTCGATAAAGAAAATATATTGGCACGAGTGAAAGTAAAATTAATCGAAAAATTATCTACAGGTGATTTCCAACAACAAGACGTTGCGAAAAGTCTGGGCTTAAGCATACGAAGCCTGCAACGCAAACTTTCTGCCGAAAACACCTCTTATAGTGAATTGCTGGATCAGACTAGGCATGAGCTCGCCTTATCGTATATTAAAAACTCAAGCCATAATATTACTGAGATTGCTTATATTCTTGGCTTTACCGATGTCAGTAGTTTTACCCGCGCGTTTCGCCGCTGGACCGATTTATCACCTATCCATTATCGAGAAAAATATCTGGCTTGCTCTTAACTTTTAAAAACTTAGATAAAAAAGATGCATGTGAATGCATCTTTTTTTATGAGTAACTTACTTTTTAGTAAGCAGTTCTAGCATCGAAACTGTAGTGACTTTAGCACCCACTGGCAAAGCTTTTAAGTCAACAATGTAGTTTGGACTATGTGGAATATAAGGCACAGGTTTGCCTTGTTTGACTGCATTTGCAAACACAACTGGGTCTGCCACACCAATAAACATAAAGTTAAAAGGAATGTCTTTTTGGTCGCCTAATAAATGATGAACATCTTCTGATCCCATAACCGCGGGATACTCAGTTAGAACATGTTTATCGCCCAATAGTGCTTTTAAAGGCCCATTTAAACGTGCCGAAAATTCTTTATTGTTAACTACAGGTGTGCTCGAACCTTTAAACGTAAAGGTAGGTAATTGATCTTTACCCATCCCCTGCATTTGGGCCGCACCTTCACTCATAGACTTAATATTATTTAGCATGGTTTCACGCACTTTAGGATCAAACCAGCGCAAATTCATTTTGACCAATGCAGTAGAAGGAGTTACGTTATTCGAGTTTCCAGCTTGGATTGAGCCAATCGATAACACTGCCGCTTGTTGCGGATCAACTGCATTACCCATAATGGTTTGATATTGAGTCACTGCGTTTGCAGCCATGCTAATCGGGTTCTTGGTGAGCATTGGTAATGAACCATGTCCACCCACACCTTTAAATAAAACATCAAGCTGATCGGTTCCCGCCATACGTGGCCCCGGTGCATTGATGACTACGCCTACAGGTGCAGGCGTGGTATGCACTGCAAAGAAATAATCAGGTTTTGGTAAGTTGTATTTTGTCCATAAGCCATCGGTCACCATAGCTTTTGCACCTGTGATCGGTTCTTCGGCAGGTTGCGCGACTAAAATAATAGTTCCGCTCCATTCCTTTTTTAAAGCGACTAAGGTTTTTGCCATGCTAAGCATCCATGTCACATGTGCATCATGACCGCACATATGTGCTACAGGTGTTTCAGTTCCATCATCGAGTTTTACACGTACCTTACTCGCATATGGTAAACCAGTCGCTTCTTCAACAGTGTTGGCATCCATATCGGCACGGTACATGACTGTTGGCCCTTCACCATTTTTTAAAATGCCAACCACGCCTGTTTTAGCTATTCCCGTTTTAACGTCAAAACCTAGTGACTTAAGTTCTTTGGCAACAATTGCTGAAGTACGCGTTTCCATGAACCCAAGTTCAGGGCGCTCATGAATGTCTTTATAGACCTTATTTAACCACCCTGTTTGCCCATCAATAATGGTTAAAGCTTTTTGCGAAACCTCCGGCAAAGTTGTTGGACTTGCTTCCGCATGAAGGAGAGTTCCATAACCTGAAATCAAAGTCGACAACCCTAAAAACATACCGTTTTTAATGATTTTATTCATGTAATTAAAACCTTATAAATGACTGATTTAATTTTAAAATTTATATCCAATTTTTAAGCCATAGCTGACTGAGTGGTTATCCTTAAACTCACCTACATAATAGTCACTACCCGCCTGTGCGCCAAGCTGAGCTTTTGCATCGCCTAACCAGTAATACTTCACACCACCAGAAATAAAGTATCGCGATGTCGGGCTATATTGAGCACCCACGCCCAAGTTGTAATACCCTTTAGTTGGGCCACCCGTTGAGACTTTATCACCTGCTCCAGAGTCCCATCCAACTGACACAGAACCTAACCATTTTGGCAAAAAGCGTTGTCCTAAACCCAAATTTAAAGACCATTGGTCGTCATAATAATGAACCAAATTAAAACCTTCCGGACGGCTTGGCGTTGATAGTACGCCAACAACTTTTGAGATCTCACCGAAGCGATAAGGTTGCAAAGCAAGATCACTCCAATTTACCCAGCGTAAACTACCAAATAGTAACGTTCCCTGACGCAGTCCAGTCTGGAACTCCAAATTCACTGAATCAGGAGATTTAAATTTTGTTGTACCTGTATCTTCTTGTTCTGGCAAATTAGCAATAATCTGATTTAAGTAAGCTTTCTTTTGTGGAGTCATCTGACCAATAGAAATCATGAAATCTAGATGCTGATTAACTAAATCACGACCTTGTTGAGTGCTTAACATATCAATTAAAGGAGCGTTTTCAGTCGCGTTTACTTTATGGGTAATGGCTGAACGGTAGGTTAATGAGACCTTCACAGCTTTTTCTGGAATCTGGTAGGCAAGCCCTGCTAACCATCCCAAGTCACCTACAGTTTTGGTGTGAAAGTCATAGCCGTTATAAAGACTAAATACATTACCCCTTAATTCAACCTGACTTTTAAAAGTTTGATAGACTGGCCCCGCATAAAGATTCCAGTTTTTTGTGGGTTGGTAACCCAAAATGAAGCTTAAATTTTGTATATCAAATTCTGATTTTGCATTTCCTGTAGGAGCATGGCCCAATGTAGCGCTGGCAAGCCCTGTGGTTGTAATTCCAGGTAACATAACGGTATCTTTTGGCGTTGCAACGAAGCCATTTACACCTGAATATTCCGTGTCAGCACCAAAAGGCTGATCATATAACAGACCAAATGAATACTGCGGTGCCAACTGTAGTTTTAACGCTGCCGTAGGCCGATAATCGGTATTGGCGATATCTGAAATTGAATGATGTGAAGGGTTGGTACCCGACTCTACACCACTTAAATCGGCATCTGTTATTCCTAAACTTGCTTCAAAATAGTTGCCCGGTTGTAAAAATGCCGCTACAGACTGCCCTGTTTTATCAAATGCAGCAGCATGTAATGTGCTTGTGCAAATCGATGCTATTCCTAAGATAAATATTTTTTTATTCACAACAAAATTCATAGATCCATCCTGGATATTTTTTTATTTTGATTCCTCACTTTATGTAGATTTGAACGATTATGCTTAGCTCAAAACGCCAATAATTTGACCGTAGATGCCATATTGAAAAGTTATAGTTTGTGTAGCTACAACATGGATATTATTTTTCAATCACCCTAAAAACGATTGTTCTTTTAAAATGAGAAGTTATTTTTTTAAGAACTTTTTGCCTGTATTGCTGTTAATATTAAAACGCATGATAGATTTCCCAATCCTTCATATCTCTATAAATCAAGGATGATGAGCGAATACATTTATTATGGAAATCAAGCAAATAAAGTATTTTTTGACGGTCGTTGAATCAGGCAGTATTGGAAAAGCTGCCCAAAAACTCGATGTGGGTGCTTCAGCGATTAGTCAGCAAATTAGTAAGCTCGAGCAAGAGTTAAGCATTCGCTTATTACAGCGTAATGCTTTTGGTGTGACTCCAACTCCTGCTGGCCTTGCCTTTTTAAAGCACTCTCAACTTATTTTGCGTCAAGTGAACTTCGCCATAGATGCTGCACATTCAGCACGGCTTTCCGGTCATGTCAGCCTTGGTTTTCCACCGACCATTACCGCTTTAATTGGCATCCCTTTAATGAAACTAATGTCTGAACGTTATCCAGATATTCGTTTAGAGATTGTGGAAACCCTGTCGGGGAACCTGATTCAGTCGATTAATTCGCGTCAGCTTGATATCGCCATTATTTTTACCAATGAAATTGATAAACAGTGGTCAATTCAACCTTTGGTACGCGAGCAAATGTATTTAATGGCACGCAAAGAAGTACTCGAAAAATACGGACTTAGCGAATGTATTAAAAGCGGAATTATTCAGTCGCAGCAAATTGGCGATATTCCTTTAGTGCTGCCACGTCAACGCCATAGCTTAAGAAAACTGCTTGAGCACAAGATTGGACAGCTTAATGTCGTCTATGAAATTGATGGCTTGCATTTGCTTATGGACAGCCTGATTCATCTTGACCTTGCAAGTGTGAGGCCCGGAAGTGCTTGCTTACAAGAGTATAAACACAAGCTGCAATTGCTTAAGGTGGTCGACCCTGAAGTTGAACGAATTAACTATTTGGTGAGCCTTGCCGAAGAAGAATTATCACCTGCTGCACTTGCTGCCAAGTCAGCCATTAAGGCATGTGTGAAAGAGTTGATTCAAAACCAGATTTGGCCATGTTCTGAAATTATTTTATAAAGGGTCATTAATTTTTCTAAATACCTAATTAATTTTCTCCTCTCACTCCCTCCTGCTTTTTAAGATTACATTTTCCTTCGAATGATAAGTGGTTTTCTGTTTATCGAAACATAGATGTGTAGTTTGAACTGGAAACAAGGCATCACATTTTCTACGAAGGACACCTTTAAATCTCATCTCTAACCCATTTCCTATTTAGGTTTATTGATTGAATCAGTTTACGTCCAAACCTTGAAGATCGTGAATGTTTCCATTTTGTTAGGCCAAGGAGGTCTCCAATGGATGTCGTTAATAACCGTAGGGCTACTTTTAAAAAAATATTAAATGTAACGAGTGGCAACTTTTTAGAACAGTACGATTTTTTTCTTTTTGGTTTCTACGCCACCTATATCGCAGCAAAGTTTTTCCATTCTGATAATGAATATGTCTCTTTAATGATGACATTTACCGTGTTTGCTGCGGGTTTTCTTATGCGTCCTCTCGGCGCTATTTTCTTGGGTGCCTATGTCGACAAAGTCGGTCGTCGTAAAGGTTTGATTGTCACTTTAAGTCTTATGGCAATTGGCACCATCTTAATTACCTTTGTGCCGGGTTATGAAACCATTGGTATTATCGCGCCAATTTTGGTGGTCATTGGGCGTCTATTACAAGGCTTCTCGGCAGGTGTTGAATCTGGCGGTGTTTCAATTTACCTCGCTGAAATTGCAACCGATAAAAACCGTGGCTTTATTACTAGCTGGCAGTCTGGTAGCCAACAAATTGCGGTTGTATTTGCGGCCTTACTTGGTTACTGGCTCAACACCATTTTAACTCATGCTCAAGTAGGTGAATGGGGCTGGCGTATTCCGTTCTTAATTGGCTGTTTAATTATTCCTTTAATCTTCTTGTTCCGTCGTACTTTAGAGGAAACTGAAGACTTTAAAGCGCAAAAAACTCATCCATCTTCAAAAGAAATTTTCAGCACGCTTGTAAGCAACTGGCGTATTGTACTTGCCGGCATGATGATGAGTGCCATGACCACTACTACGTTCTACTTTATTACGGTTTACACCACCGTGTATGCAAAACGCACTTTAGAAATGTCGGTAACAGATAGCCTTTTAGCAACCGTGTTTGTAGGTTTGTCGAATTTCTTCTGGTTACCAATGGGTGGATTACTTTCCGACAAAATTGGTCGTCGTCCAGTATTAGTGGGTATTACGACACTTGCGATCTTTACCAGCTATCCGGTTTTAAGCTGGTTGGTGAGCGACATTAGCTTCTCAAACCTACTTATTACCCTTGCTTACTTCTCGTTCTTCTTTGGTATGTACAACGGCACTATGGTCGCAACGCTTGCCGAAGTGATGCCAAAACGTGTACGTACCGTTGGCTTCTCTTTAGCATTTAGTCTTGCAGCCGCGATTTTTGGTGGTATGACTCCAATGGCTTGTACCTTCCTTGTCGAAAATACAGGTAATGCAAGCACACCAGCGTTCTGGCTCATGCTCGCTGCGGTATGTAGTCTCATCTCAAGCTTGTATTTATGTCGTGGTTCTAAACAGAAAGATCCTGACGCAATTGCTGAACCTGCAAAGGTTAGCGCTTAAAACAACTCATTCCTTAACCTGAAATTTTAATAAACAGTACGGCAGACCTTAAATCTCCGTACTGTGCTTTCTTGCAATTCAAGTGAGGCACTATGAAAAAGTCCCCTATCTTCATAACCATTTGCCTAGCTGGTGCAGGCTTAGGATCTACATTTGCCAATGCAGATACGCTCGAAGTAATTAGCTCAGGCGGTTTCTATTCATCTATGGAAAAACTCATTCCAATATTTGAAAAGCAAACTGGTCACACGGTTCACCTCTCATCTGGTTCGTCTATGGGTGAATCACCGACTGCAATTCCAAATCGACTCAATCGTGGTGAACGTTTTGATGTCGTTGTGTTGGCTGCTCCTGAACTAAGCAAACTCGCAGAAAAAGGTTATGTTGACCCAAACTCACAAAGCGCTTTGGTGAATTCAAGCATTGGCATGGCTGTGCCTAAAGGTGCACCAAAACCAGATATTAGCTCTGCGGCAAAATTTGAAAAAGTTTTATTAAATGCCAAACACATAGGCTATTCAGCAAGTGCGAGTGGTACACATCTTGAAAAAGATGTTTTCCCAAGCTTCCCACCTGTCGAATACAAAGTAATTTCTAGTAAAGCAGAAAAAGTGGTAGGCGACCGCGTTGCAAAACGTATTGCCGAAGGCCAGTTTGATATTGGTTTCCAGCAAATTAGTGAAATCAAACCTTTTACCGGCAAATATGGTCAAGTTGAGTTAGTTGGTCCAATCCCTGCGCCTTACCAAAAGGTTACCGTATTTGCTGCTGGTATTGGTAAAAACTCGGAACATGCAAAAGTCGCAAAAGAACTTATTCAATTTGTGAAATCGCCTCAAGCGACACAAATTATTGAAGAACAGGGTCTTGAGCAGGTTAAACAATAAAAGCTCTAAAAGGCAGCATTTTGAGAGGATGTTGCCTTTACTCTTTGAACGGTTTACTCAAAGCAATAGAACAAAATGTAGAGTAATAAATCAGTGTAGAATAATTAACAAAGGTCAAAGTAGAATTTGCCGTGGAACTTAAACAATTAAAGTATTTTATTGCAGTGATCGAGTCAGGAAGCTTGGGTAAAGCTGCAAAAAATCTCGATATTGGAACGTCTGCATTAAGTCAGCAAATCTCAAAATTAGAAAGCGAGCTTTCTATTCGCCTTTTACAACGTACTGCTTTGGGTACGGTTCCCACCCCTGCGGGTTTAGCTTTTTTTCAACAGGTTCAACTGGCGCTTAGGCACTTAGACCATGCTGTAGACTCTGCGCACTCCTCACGTTTAAGTGGTCACGTCACCGTCGGTTTTTCACCGAGTGTTGCGGCTGTTATAGGCACGCATTTTTTAAAACTCATGAGAAACCGTTATCCGGACATTAAAGTCCGTTTAATCGAAGGCTTATCGGGTGACCTCAAAGCCTTGGTGAATGTAAGGCAGCTCGATGTGGCTATCATCTTTAGTGACGATGTCGACCCACAGTGGGCCATACAACCTTTAGTCAAAGAACAGATGTTTTTAATCTCGCCTAAAGAAGTGCTGAGTCAGTACCATCTTGAAAGCTGTATCGACACTCAGACCATTACTCATTTACAGCTTAAAGAACTTCCCCTGATTTTACCGAGCCAACGACATGGACTGCGCTTGTTGCTTGAACAGAAAATTCATCAACTTAAAGTGGCCTATGAAATTGATGGGCTGCATTTGTTAATGGAAAGTATTAGCCAACTCGAAATGGCAACCATTCAACCTGCGGGTGCATCATTAAACTCAAGGCAAGACTTATGTTTGCTACGCGTTGTAGAACCTGCCATTGAACGTATTAATTATTTAATTAGTCTCTCTGAAGAAGAGCTCTCACCTGCCACCTTAGCCA
The DNA here is from genome assembly GCF_033599315.1 of Acinetobacter sp. OYA S30. NCBI lineage: Bacteria > Pseudomonadati > Pseudomonadota > Gammaproteobacteria > Moraxellales > Moraxellaceae > Acinetobacter > Acinetobacter sp. OYA S30. Next base: position 11,973 of record NZ_JAWVAV010000042.1, on the reverse strand, counting down.
CGAAAGTAGTGATTCGTGCCTGTGTAGCAAACTTGATTAATGAAAAGCGCTGGCCCGGTGCGGAACTCATAAACACTTAAGCCATTAGTGTTTATTTTTGCTAAACACCCATTCAAGCCTAGCCCCTCACTTCATCTTCCCTTTTGAAGCTACATTAGCCCTAGCTGAGAAAGGGAGAAATCCATGCATGATGTAATTGTGATTGGTGGTGGGAATGCCGCACTGTGTGCCGCGCTCACAGCAAAAGAAAGTGGTGCTTCTGTGCTTGTCATAGAGGCAGCGCCCAAAGAGTGGCGTGGTGGTAACTCACAACACACTCGTAACCTTCGCTGCATGCATGATGCTCCTCAAGATGTATTGGTCGATGCTTATCCCGAAGAAGAATATTGGCAAGACTTACTTAAAGTCACTGCGGGCAAAACCAATGAACACTTAGCCCGTCTAGTGATTCGTAGCACGGCGACCTGCCGTGACTGGATGCGTAAACATGGGGTGAATTTTCAGCCACCGCTATCGGGTGCTTTGCATGTTGCACGCACCAATGCCTTTTTTATGGGTGGAGGTAAAGCCCTCATTAATGCGTATTACCGAAGTGCCCAAGAACTTGGCATTGAGATTTTATACAACACAAAAATTAAAGACCTAAAGTTAAATCAAGGACATTTTGAAGCTGCAATTGCGGAAGATGGCCGTGTATTTAAAGCAAAAAGCTGTGTATTGGCCGCAGGTGGTTTTGAGTCAAATCTGGAATGGTTAAGAGAAGCATGGGGACAAAATGAAAACGGCGAATGGCCTGCCGATAATTTCATTATTCGCGGAACCCGCTTTAATCAGGGCAATTTACTCAAATTTATGATAGATCAAGGCGCCGATATTATTGGTGACCCATCACAATCACATTGCGTCGCTGTAGATGCAAGAGCACCGTTATATGATGGCGGCATCTGCACTCGTATTGACTGCGTTTCACTAGGGATTGTGGTCAATAACAAAGCCGAACGTTTTTACGATGAAGGCGAAGACTTCTGGCCAAAACGTTATGCGATTTGGGGCCGCCTTGTTGCCAAACAACCGCAGCAAATTGCCTATTCGATTATCGACTCAAAAGCTATTGGCCGCTTTATGCCCCCTGTATTTGCGGGTGTAAAAGCAAATAGCATTCAAGAACTGGCCGAAAAAATCGGGCTGGATGCAAAAACCTTATGCCATACCGTAGAAGAATTTAATCAAGCCTGTGTGCAAGGCACCTTTAACCATACTGTTTTAGATGACTGCACCACCGAAAATATTATTCCCAACAAAACCCATTGGGCTGTTCCTCTCGATCAACCACCCTTCTATGCCTATGCCCTTAAACCCGGCATTACCTTTACCTATTTAGGTTTAAAAGTCGAAGACGATGCTGCGGTACGTTTTAACAATAAACCAAGCCGCAACCTATTTGTCGCAGGTGAAATGATGGCAGGTAACGTACTCGGACAGGGTTATACCGCAGGCGTTGGTATGTCGATCGGCACAACCTTTGGACGCATTGCCGGAAAAAATGCCGCCCACTATGCACTTTCACAAGGAGTTGAACATGAATGCTAGTACCAAAGCCCTAATTCCAGTTGTTCAGCTCTCAGACCACGAGCAAGAAGTCCAAAGAGCCCTACAGATTTGTAATGCTTGTCGCTACTGTGAGTCTTTTTGCGCTGTATTTGTGGCTATGACCAAACGTCTTGAGTTTAATCAAGCCGATATTCATTACCTCGCAAACCTCTGCCATAACTGTGGTGCATGTTTACACGCTTGCCAATATGCCCCGCCACATGAGTTTGGTGTAAACATTCCAAAAGCGATGGCACAAGTACGTTTGGAAACTTACCAAGAGTTTGCTACACCTCAGCCTTTAGGCCGACTTTATAAGTCTGTAGGTATTCCTTTTGTCTCGGCTTTAACACTTATTTTCTTTTTTTGCATGTTAGCTGTGGTGTGGTACAAAGGCACCGACCTGTTTGCAGGCTATCAAGGTAATTTCTATGCGATTTTCCCGCATAACTTTTTAGCGCTACTGTTTGGAGCGACCTTTACAGTTGCGATTGTTTTGCTCGGTATTGGAATTAGCAAATTCTGGCGACAGACGTCTAAAGTCATTCATGGCAAAGTTGAGAAACCCGATCTGGTTCAAGCCACCCAAAACGTATTAACGCTTAAATATTTAGATGGTGGTCATGGCAAAGGCTGTAATGAGCAAGATGACCGGTACACACAAATCCGCCGCGTGTTCCATCACCTGACATTTTATGGCTTTATGCTCTGCTTTGCAGCTACAGGTGTAGCGACTTTATATCACTATTTTCTTGACCTACATGCACCTTATCCATACCTAAGCTTGCCTGTGATTTTAGGAACTTTGGGTGGAATTGGCTTAGTTGTCGGTCCATTTGGCTTGCTCTATTTAAATCTTAAACGCCATCCATTACATGGTGACCGTGAGCAAAAACCTGTAGATCGAGGCTTTATTTTCCTTCTACTTATCGTTAGCGCTTCAGGGCTAGTACTGATGGCATTTCGTAATACCCCTTACATGGCACTTTTATTGATTTTCCATTTAGCTACAGTCATGACATTCTTTATTACCATGCCATTTGGAAAGTTCGCACATGGTTTTTACCGCAGTGCTTCTTTACTCAAATTTGCTATCGAAGAACGTATTTCAAAGAAATCATAATTTCATTCAAAAGTATTCACTATCTTGGCGTAGTGAATACTTTCATTATTTTAAGCTCAAACCACTTCATACCTTTCCTACTTTTTACTATTTAAAATTCCTAAACCATACATCGGCCACTTCGTACTCGCTTTAATATTATTAATGAGCATCGCCACTAAAACTAAAGACACTGCACCGACCAAAACAGGGAAAATTAAGAAATTCCACTCATAATGTATGCTGCTTGCGGTGAGTAAAATAACCAAAGGATTGGCTCCAGCAGGTGGATGAACACATTTAAACACTTGCATGAGCGCAATTGCACAGCCCACTGAAAAAGCAATTGTAAAAATGGAAACACCGATAAATTTTAGAAAAAACAAACCCACGAAAGCCGAAATAAGATGTCCAAATATAATATTTCTGGGCTGTGCCAAAGGTGACTGCGACACGGTATAGAGCAATACACAAGTTGCACCAAATGGTGCCATGATAAAGATATTATGTGTGAGCTTACTCAACCACAACAGTATAAAAATACTGACTGTCCCCCCAACAAGGCTTCTTAAAATATCAATTTTATTGGGCGATGGAGCCAGTTTTTCTTTGCCATAAAAAATAGAGAACATAATTTTTTATTCCTTAGACAGAAGTTGCTTTTTAAAAAGCATATAGATAAAATCTCAAATAGTACAGATCTGTACTATTTTATTTTTTGGAAAAGTTTTATGTCAAAATCTGCCTTAAAAATATTAGATACAGCCGAGAAGCTATTTAATGAAAATAGTTTTGTCGGGGTTGGCGTTGACCTGATTCGCGATGAATCTGGCTGTTCCAAAACCACCATGTACACGTACTATAAAAATAAAAATCAATTAGTTAAGTCTGTGCTTGTTGCGCGTGATGAACGGTTTAAGCAAAGTCTTTTAGGTTATGTTGGAGATGCAACAGGGTTAGAAGCTATCAATAAAATTCTGGATTGGCACACCAACTGGTTTAAACAAGATTTTTTTAAAGGCTGTTTATTTGTAAGAGCAGTCGCAGAATCTAACCAAGATGATCAAGACATTATTTCAATTTCAAAAGCCCATAAACAATGGATTAAAGAACTCATCGCCGCAAACTGTAATATGCCGAATGGTGAAGCTTTATCTGAGCTGATCTATACGGTGATTGAAGGCTTAATTAGCCGCTTTTTAGTCGATGGTTTCGATGAAACACTTGCCATAAATATGAAAAATTCGATTAATCAATTATTTAATATTAACCAAAATTTATAATTGCAGCCCTAGAGCTGCAATTGAATAGATGAGATTTTGATTAAGCAATCTTCCCATCAATAATGCCTTTTTCCTTTAATGCAGCAAGCTCTTCTGCTGTTTTAAATCTCGATAAGATTTGAGCCGTATGTTCACCTAGCTCTGGCGGTGCATGATGATATTCAACTGGAGTATCAGACAGCTTGATTGGTGAGCCTATGGTTTGAAAGTTTTCATTTAAACGATGAGGAATATTCACCACCAAATTACGATGGACGATTTGTGGTTCAGCCAAAGCATCTTCAATAGAATTGATAACACCTACTGGCACTTTAAGCACATGAATCATCTCAACCCATTCTTTAGCAGTTTTTCGCAAAAAGTGTTCCGACAATAAAGGAATCAGTTCATCTCGATATTTGACGCGGTCCTGATTACGGACAAATTTTTCATTTTCGAGTAACTCTGGATAACCAATCGCAATACACAAATCTTTAAACTGTTTGTCGTTGCCACAAGCAATAATAAATTCTTTATCTTTAGCCTTAAAAGTTTGATACGGCACAATACTCGGGTGTTGATTACCCATGCGTTGTGGCGCTTTACCTGAAGCTAAATAATTCATTCCCTGATTTGCCAGTGCCGCGACCTGCACATCAAGGAGTGACATATCAATATACTGACCGCGTCCTGTGTGTGAGCGTGCAATCAGTGCCGCTTGAATGGCAATGGTGGAATACAATCCAGTTTGAATATCTACCACAGCCACACCAACCTTTTGCGCACCACCACCTGCCGCATCATCAGGCTCGCCAGTAATGCTCATTAAGCCAGACATACCCTGAATAATAAAATCATAACCGGGTTCTTCTGCACGTGGGCCATCTTGCCCAAAACCGGTAATCGAGCAATAAACAATGTTCGGGTTCAACTCACTTAATGACGCGTAGTCCAAACCATATTTAGCCAAAGACCCTGTCTTATAATTTTCAATCACGACATCGGCAGTCTTGGCAATTTCATAAATTAAGGCCTGACCTTCGGGTGTGGTTATGTCTACCGCAACAGAATATTTATTGCGGTTGGTACACTGGAAATAACCAGATTCACGGGTCATGTTTCCATCTTGATCGGGCATCCATGGTGGCCCCCACATACGGGTGTCATCACCGACTCGAGGACGTTCAATTTTAATCACTTCTGCGCCAAGGTCTGCCAAGATTTGCCCGCACCATGGCCCCGCAAGCACACGACTTAAATCTAAAACCCGAATTCCTTGTAATGCACCCATAACGATACCTTTATCTTTTTAGAAGGTACTAATGCACCTCCCTGTCATTGTTTATGATTGTTTTTGCGGATCGTACTGACGATCTTTAATAAATAAGCCCGGCAATACACCCGCAACAAAATACGCAGCGCCCATCACAATAAAGGCCATGGTAAACGTACCGCCCGATGCCAAGAAACCAATGGTAGCTGGTGCAATCGCTGCCCCGACACGACCAATGTTGTAAGCACCGCCAATGGCTGTTCCGCGCACATCGGTTGAAAAACTTTCAGCCATATAAGTCGCATTCACACCGTATGGAATGCCATATAAGAAGCCAAAAGTGATTAATAAATACAGAATATTGTCAGGGGTATTGAAGAAAATAATGATTGGTAAAAACACAGCACTGGCAATTGTGCCAAATACAAAAACAGCACGGCGGTTAAATTTGTCTGCAAGATAGCCCGCTAAAATTTTTCCTAAAATCATTGCGGTATATGAACCCACCATATAGCTGGTTAAGTTTTTAAAGTTCATATGCACTTCTGTTTCTAAATAACTTGGCATCCAGTTGTTAATGCCGTAATAACCAAACTGTAAGAAGAATGCTGTGGTCATCCATAACAAAAACATTTTACGGTGCTTAAAGTTATTAAAGATTTGTTTGTAGATACTGCTACTTTTTGGCTTTTCAACTACTACTCTTTCTTTAGGCTGTCTGTTGCCTTGCAAGCTTTCAATTTTAGTGAGCTGCCAAGATTTTGGCTCTGGCACAAACCGTTGCAGGAAAATATTAACGAAAGCAGGTACTACGGTCAGAAAGAATAAAACGCGCCAGCCATAATCTGGAATAATTGCGCCAGCTAATAACGTTGCAGCAATATAACCTACGGTCTGGCCCGTCTGTAATGTGCCCAAGACCGTTGTACGGTAAGTCGTCGGCACATATTCAGCCATTAAGGTATTACAGGCCATATAGAGTGCTCCGATTCCCAAAGCACCAATAAAACGTAAAGCCATAAATTGCTCGAAGCTTTGCGTAAAGCCTAACAAACAAGTCGCTACAGAAAAGAAAGTCACCGAGTTGGCAATGGTTCGTACGCGACCAAACTTGTCACATGCCCAACCACCCAAAATACCGCCAATCCCCATCCCTGCCAAAGAAGCACTACCTAAGGCACCTGCTTGAAAGGTACTTAAACCAAACTCTGCCTTTAAACTGGTCAAGCTATAAGACAGCAGCATAATATCAATGCCATCGACTACCATTGCAAAATAGGCAAATAACAACGCCCATTTCCATGTATTCGGTCCGATCTTTTCATATGTTCCAAGATTGCTTGGAAATGTAGTTCTTAACTCTTTCGATATTACTTGAACGTCATTGTTCATCTTTAGTTCCTCATTTTCCCAAATGAGTCATCGATAGCTTACTTATGTTTTCTGTATGACTTAATCTTCTATACTTTTCATCATCTTACATTTAGTTTTAAGTACACAGAGGTACATCTTCACATGAGTATCCTTACGATGAATCTTGTCATTTTCCATAAATTTTTGCGTAAAAATCCCTAAAGGTGCTCCCGAAAGAACACCTCTATTTTAAAAAATGAGTGAGTTAGTTACTAAATGCGGCGATGCCAGTTTGTGCACGACCTAAAATCAAGGCATGAACGTCATGTGTACCCTCGTAGGTATTTACGACTTCAAGATTGACCAAATGGCGTGCCACACCAAACTCGTCACTAATGCCGTTTCCACCCATCATGTCACGTGCCATGCGGGCAATATCAAGCGCCTTTCCACAGTTGTTACGCTTAATTAGAGATGTACCCTCAACTGATGCAATGCCTTCATCTTTCATGCGGCCAAAACGTAAAGCTGCCTGTAAACCCAAAGCAATTTCAGTTTGCATATCTGCCAGCTTCTTTTGAATCAATTGATTTGCAGCCAACGGGCGACCAAATTGTTTGCGGTCCATGGTGTATTGATGTGCTGTATGCCAACAGAACTCGGCAGCACCCATTGCACCCCATGCAATGCCATAACGAGCACTGTTTAGACAGGTAAATGGACCTTTTAAGCCTCGAATTTCAGGGAATGCATTTTCTTCAGGTACAAAAACGTTATCCATCACGATTTCACCCGTAATCGAGGCACGTAAACCAACCTTGCCATGAATGGCTGGTGCAGATAGACCTTCCCAGCCCTTTTCTAAAATAAAGCCGCGAATATCACCAACATTGCCTTCAGCAGAAACTTCTTTTGCCCAAACCACAAATACATCGGCAATTGGACTATTGGTAATCCACATTTTTGCGCCACTTAAACGATAACCACCGTCAACTTTTTTAGCACGGGTAATCATACTGCCCGGGTCTGAACCATGATCAGGTTCGGTCAAACCAAAACAACCAATGTATTCACCAGTAGCAAGTTTAGGTAAGTACTTCTGCTTTTGCTCTTCGGTACCAAATTCATGAATCGGAACCATGACCAATGAGCTTTGCACGCTCGCCATAGAGCGGTAACCCGAATCGACATATTCAATTTCACGTGCAACCAAACCGTAACTCACATAGTTCAAACCCGCGCCGCCATATTGCTCAGGAATGGTTGGCCCCAGTAAGCCAAGCTCTCCCATTTCACGGAAAATAGATGGATCTGTTGTTTCATGACGGAATTGTTCAAGTACACGGGGTTGCAGGCGTTCTTGGCAATAGGCATGAGCTGCATCACGAATCATGCGCTCATCTTCGGTAAGCTGTTGCTCAATTAAAAATGGGTCTTGCCAGTTAAATTGAACTTTTGCTTTTTTTGTTGTCACCATGTGATTCATCGCATCCTCTGCTTGATTTGATCTTCTTTATTTAACTCGATGTTATGCGTGAAAAATTCAGTAATCAAACGATAAATGTTCATGCAGATATGCGACTTACGCATATTTAAAATGGGTCGCATTAAATTTAACTATTTAATCCGTTGTATTTCATTAAAAATGGCTTATTTTTATACTAAACTCGGATATCTGCATTTAGGTCATATGCTGTTTTGAAATATGATGACAAATAAAAGGATTTGTTTATGCGAAGAAGTATCCCGTCCATTCAGGGTCTAATTTGCTTTGAAAGTGCAGCAAAACATCTAAGTTATACCTATGCTGCGCAAGAGTTATGTATTACCCAAAGTGCAGTCTCGCGCCAAATTCAGCAATTAGAAGATTTCTTGGGCGTTGAACTCTTTATACGTACTCGGCATGGTGTTGAACTCACCATTGCAGGTCAGCAGTATTTTAAAAGCATCAAGCCCTACTTATTAGGACTAGAAAAATGTACGGCCGATGTGATTTCTCATAAAGGTTTAGGTGGAACATTAAAGTTAGGTGTAGTTCCTACCTTTGCAACGCGCTGGCTGTTACCCAAACTTCATCTTTTAAATCAAAAACACCCTGAAATTACGGTTCACTTAGAAACCAGTACCAAACCTTTTTTATTTAACGACAATATTTTTGACGCTGCTATTTTTGCAGGAACGCAGCAGCAAATTGACCATTGGCCCGGCATACAAGCGCATTATTTAATGGATGAAGAAATTGTACCTGTATGCTCGCCAAGGCTAATCGAAAAGTATTTTCCAGATGCTGTGATGATTAATGAAAATACCTATGATTTAAGCTCGGAAGATTTGCTGAAAATTCCTCTACTGCAACAAACCACTCGGCCTAGCATTTGGCAAGAATGGTTTCTAACTCATCAGATGCAACACCCTAAACCTTTTGATGGACAACGCCATGAGTTATTTTCGATGCTTGCCGTTGCTGCAAGCCATGACATGGGAATGGCCTTAATTCCACAAATGTTGATTGAGTCTGAACTACAAAAAAAAGAACTGGTGATTGTTTCCAATAAAAAATTAAAAGGCAGCCGAAAGTACTACCTCATCCATTCGAGCCAAGACATCTCACCGACTATTCAAAAATTTGTTGAGTGGATTTACCAAGAACTAGAACAACTAAAGACCAATACCAATTAGCTGAGCAGCCCTGATTTATGCCAAATATTGCGATCTATAACCATAAAAAAGATTGTGATTAATCAAATCACAATCTTTTTAGTTAAGCGTAAATGACTTTGAAATTAATGACTCATTAATTGAATATCTGAACCGCTACGTTTCGGGTCAATCAAGATTTTGGCATGCTGTTCAGGATCACGTAATGCTTCAAATGCATTAGTTACGCCTTCTAGGCCAACAACACCAGTAATGAGCGGTGAGCAATTCACCTTACCTTCTGCAATCATGTGCAGAGCATCTCTAAACTCAAGCGGTGTATAACCCAACACAAACTGAATTTCTAGCTCTTTATTAATCGCAAGTGCTGGTTCTATTTTGTCACTTTGCATGCAGACGCCCACCCCGACAATTCGGGAAAACAGAGGTGCACCTTCAATAATTTGCTGCAAAACACCCGGTACGCCGACGCACTCAAAAATAACAGGACGTTTTGGCAGAGCGCCCAATTTATCAATCATGCGCCATCCATGCCACCAAGGTAAGCGTGTCGCTTGCAACTTATCAAACAGTCCCATGCCCATGTTAATGGCATCAGAAACATTGCCAAGCAAACCAAACTCCTTCCAGTTGGCAAATGGCGATGTCTCTTTAGGATCTACCACAATATCCGCGCCGCATTGCTCGGCAAGCTTACGGCGGTTTGGTGAAAAGTCACTGGCAACTACAGTTTTAACTCCAGCTGCTTTAAGCATTAATATGACGCCTAGCCCGACAGGACCACAGCCAATTACAATCGCAGGTTCACTAGTTTTTACACGGCTACGACGAACAGCATGCAATGCAACCGCCATAGGTTCGGTCATGGCAGCACTATCCGCATCTAGACCATTCGGCACTTCAAACATCAAGCTTGATTGAGCCAATACTTGCTCGGCATAGCCACCCGAAGCATTTGGGGAAAGCCCTGTAGACAAATAACCATGCTGATCTACATTCAAAAGCGGCATTGCGCAAACGAGTGTATCCGCTTTAAATTTATGGCGTGTTTTTGGACCGTAGTCTAAAACCTTGCCGCAAAACTCATGTCCAAGTACAAATGGGTCTGTAGACTTCGCTAAACCATTAAACCCGACACGTGCAGCCAAATCATGCATGTGGTCGCAGTGATGCTGCATATGTAAATCTGAACCACAGATCCCGCATCGCACCACTTCCAATAAAACTTGTCCTTTTGCAGGCGTTAAGTTCGGTTGGTCTACTACTTGCAATGTTGTTTGATGACAAAGTACCGACTTCATTTGAGTGCTTCCTATTTCTTCTTTTTCATTTACTTGCCAGAAATAGATTTCTACAGATAAATTAATCGCTTTATCGGTTTGGTCTTTAGCAAGCCTTTATTCATCTTTACAAGTAAAAGGCAAAATACCAATGACCATTCTTCAGCCAATCCACTCTTGAAGAGTCAACAAAAAACAGGCTCAGCGAAATTAAAAACAATAAAAATCTTGGTGCTTGTATCTTACACAGACTGTGTTGTCTTCTTAGGCCAGAACAATGTCATCAAAATTAAAACTTATACAAATATAGTAAGTTCAAAAAACTCAACTCAACCATTTTCACAAAAACATAGCAAATCCAAACTTTTATCAGTGCATTTAAACAGGCATGATGAATTGATGCAAACAGATAAGAAGAAATCTATGATTACAAAAACGCTCCCGCTTACAGATATACACCGCCACCTTGATGGCAATATCCGCATTCAAACCATTTTAGAGTTGGGGCAACAATACAATTTAGATTTGCCTGCTTACGACATTGAAACGTTACGCCCACACGTACAAGTGATAGATAATCAACCTGACTTATTAAGTTTTTTATCCAAACTCGATTGGGGCGTAAAAGTATTAGCAAGCCTAGATGCCTGCAAACGTATTGCTTTTGAAAACATGCAAGATGCAGCACAACAAGGCCTAGACTATGTAGAACTACGTTTTTCACCGGGTTATATGGGCATGACCCATCAACTCCCCCTTGAGGGCGTAGTTGAAGCTGTGATTGCTGGTGTAAAAGAAGGCAGTCAGGCATATGGGGTAAAAGCGAATTTAATTGGCATTATGAGTCGTACTTTTGGTCAAGAAGCCTGCGAAAAAGAATTAAATGCCCTACTCGCTCATAAAAATGATATTAAAGCATTGGATCTTGCTGGAGATGAGCTTGGTTTTCCGGGCAATTTATTTATTGATCATTTTAAAAAAGCGCGTGATGCAGGCTGGCACATTACAGTACATGCAGGTGAAGCTGCTGGCCCAGAAAGTATTTGGCAAGCTATTGAAGAATTAGGTGCTGAGCGAATTGGACATGGTGTTAAAGCAGTTCAAGATTTAAAACTTTTAGATTATTTGGCTAAACATCAGATTGGTATTGAGTCTTGTCTCACCTCAAATATTCAAACCAACACAGTGCCTTCTTTAGCAGAGCATCCATTAAAGACTTTTTTAGAACATGGTGTGCTTGCTACCATTAATACGGATGACCCAGCAGTAGAAGGCATTGAGATACAGCATGAATATTTAACTGCTGCCCCACTAGCAGGTTTAAGCCCTGAGCAAATTTATACAGCTCAAGAAAATGGACTTAAAATCGCATTTTTATCAGAACAAGAAAAAGATGAGTTAAGACAGAAATATCAATAACAGAGAACAGAGAACAGAGAACAGAGAACAGAGAAC
>NZ_JAWVAV010000041.1:0-29127 GCF_033599315.1 Acinetobacter sp. OYA S30 | reverse complement strand
TGCAAGAAAGAAATCAATAGAGAATTATTTAAATATAGAACTACAAATCATTTTTGGATGCTTACTCGGTTCTATTAGATTGAAAATTGAACTAAACGGCAGAATATTATAAAACTATAAAAAATTAGAAATAGGAAAAATGAAATGGAATATAAAGGAAGTTGTCATTGTGGTCAGGTAAAGTTTGCCGCGGAAGGTGAGCTAACAGAAGCCTTATCTTGTAATTGTTCTATCTGCCAAAAGAAAGGGTCTTTACTTTGGTTCCTGCCGGCTAATCAGGTTACCGTTACTTTAGATTCTCCTGATATTTTAGCGAATTACACTTTTAACAAGCATGTGATTAATCATTATTTCTGTAAAAATTGCGGTATTCCTCCCTATGCTCAAGGTATAGATGCCCAAGGTAATTTGATCTTTGCGATTAATGTTCGATGTATAGATGATATTGATTTAGAAAAGATAAAAATAAATTATTTTGATGGGCGTTCTGTTTAATAACTATAAGGTTTATTCAATAATGACTAAAAAACAATTAACTTCAAAACAAATAGATATGTTGCTTGAATTATTAAAAAATAGATTTGAAAAGAATATACATCGACATAAAGAAATTGATTGGACGAATGTGCGAGCTAAACTCATTAAGTCTCCAGACAAACTATGGGCATTGCAGGAAATGGAAAATACAGGAGGAGAGCCGGATGTTATTGCTTATGACCAGCAGAAAGATGAATATTTGTTTATAGATTGCTCTGTTGAGTCACCGAAAGGTCGTAGAAGCCTTTGCTATGACCGAGAGGCCTTAGAATCTAGAAAAGATCAGCCTCCTAAAAATAGCGCAATAGACTTAGTCCAAGAAATAGGGGCTGAACTCCTAACAGAAGAGCAATATCACCAATTACAACAGCTCGGGGAGTTTGATCTAAAAACATCAAGCTGGCTTGCTACTCCAGAGGAAATCCGAAAATTAGGAGGAGCTCTTTTTGCGGACCGTCGCTATGGTCGAGTCTTCATCTATCACAACGGAGCCCAGTCATATTATGCAGCTCGTGGTTTTCGCTGCTGTTTAAGGGTATAGGTCTTGCGAATCAACTCGATCGTTTGGATTTGATATTTTATGCCAAGAAAATGGAGATTCTTGCAACTTTTGACTCATGGTAAACATGACAAGATATGTTCTGGAATTAAATAAAAACATCAGGACATTTCTAAAAATGCAGCTCAATCCAATTTACTATAATGAACAACATATAGCTTTTGCCGATAATGTTCGTAGATTTGTACAAAAAGAAATGACACCTTTCGTTAATGAATGGGATGAGGCTGAGACATTCCCAAGAGAACTTTATAAAAAGGCTGCCGAAATTGGATTATTGGGTCTAGGTTTTTCAGAAGAATATGGTGGTATTCCAGATGCAGATCCATTCTATTCATTACTGGCTGGTATCGAAATGGCAAAGGCGGGTTCAGGTGGGGTGCATATCTCGCTCATGGTCCATACCATTGGCGCCCCTCCCATTCAGCACTTTGGGAGTGAGGAGTTAAAGGCTAGAGTTCTGCCAGGTATTATTTCCGGTGAGAAAATTTCGGCTTTAGCGATTACAGAACCTGGTGGCGGTTCAGATGTTGCTGCATTACAGACTAAAGCTGTCAGAGATGGGGATTATTATATTGTTTCGGGCGAGAAAACATTTATTACATCGGGAATTCGTGCAGACTATTATACAGTTGCAGTGCGTACTGATCCGACAAAAACGGGTGCAGAAGGCATTTCAATGTTACTCATTGATGCACATAGTGAAGGTATTACTAAAACGCCTTTGAAGAAAATGGGATGGTGGGCATCAGATACGGCACATTTGCATTTTGATCAAGTACGAGTACCTGCATCAAATCTACTTGGCAAAGAAAATGCCGGTTTTAAAGTTATTATGAATAACTTTAATATGGAGCGGTTTTTCTTGGGAGTAGTCGCTTATGGGTATGCATTAGTCTGTTATGAAGAAGCTTTAGAGTGGGCACAGCAACGTAAAACTTTTGGTAAGCGATTAATAGATCATCAAGTAGTACGCCATAAATTGGTAGATATGGCAACCCAACTGACCTCAACGCGGGCATTACTTGAAGAAACAGCATGGAAAATGACTCAGCCGAAGTTACAAGGACCTGAGTTGGTGGCGCAAATTTCAATGCTTAAAAATGTTGCGACTCGCACTATGCAATTTTGTGCTGATGCGGCTGTACAAACATTAGGTGGTATGGGCTTTATGCGAGGTACCAAGTCAGAACGTATTTACCGTGAAGTGAAGGTCAATATGATTGGCGGTGGTGCTGAAGAAATTATGAAAGATTTGATTAGTAAACAGTTTGGTTATTAATTCTTATAAGGTGGACTTTGAGCCACCTTTTTTATTTCAAAGCCATTTCCCAGACCATTTCGGTTAACTCATCAATTTTGACTTTACCCTCAGATTTATACCAAGTTACAGTCCATGAAATTGCACCGCCAATTAAGCGTCGCCAAATAAAAGCATCGTGTTTGACTTTACCTTGCGTGCGTAACTTTTCTATAACGTCGAGCCAGATTTGTTCATATTCATTACGCATTTTTAAAAGATAATCTTGCTTTTCTTTTGATAGAGCGAACCATTCGTACACCAACACAGCCATGGCTGCACCAGTATCTCCAGTAATTGAGATCAGTTCGGCTTTAATAAGAGCACGTAATTGTTGTTCTGGGTCTGTATATTGAGTTGCTGCATCATTTAAACGGGCAAGATTATAAATAATGGTCTGTTCCATCACATGAGCGAGGATATCATCTTTACTTTTGAAATGATGAAATAAACTTCCCGATTGGATTCCAATAAACTGAGCAAGTTCACGAACAGTGGTTTTATCATAGCCTTGCTTATGAAAAAGATAGGCTGCACCGTGCAATAAACGGCCACGTGGACTGTCATCAAAGCAGGGGATATTTGGAATCTGTTCAATTGAGGTGGCAATCATGTGCTCAGTTTGTTCCTTTATCTAAAAGTCTATAGTGGAAATTTTCACTAAATTTCATCGCATTTCAGATTATTTGCCGAATTTGGAAGATTTGGTCAACATCACAATAACATTTTGCGCTTTACAAACCAAGCGCTTGCTTGGTAATGTTGAGGCTGATTTTTAGACAAAATAATGAGAAATAGAATGGCAAATAATCAGCAGGATGATCATCGAGTCGTAAAAATAGGGTGTGCCTCTGGGTTTTGGGGAGATACCAATACTGCCGCTTTTCAGTTAGTGCATTTGACCGATATTAATTATTTGGTTTTTGATTATTTGTCCGAAATTACCATGTCGATTATGGCAAAAGCGAAGATGGTAGAACCGAAACATGGTTATGCTTTAGATTTTGTCAGCCGAGTCATGGCACCTTTATTAAAAAAAATTGCTGAAAAAAAGATTAAAGTGATTAGTAATGCGGGTGGTGTTAATCCATTGGCTTGTCGGGATGCCTTGCAAAAAATTATTAAAGAGTATGGTCTAGATCTGAAAGTGGCTGTGGTGTTAGGTGATGATCTTTTGCCAAAACATGAGCAGCTAAAATCACAGAATATTCAAGAAATGTTTAGCGGAGAAGCGTTGCCAGAACAGGTGGCAAGCAGTAATGCTTATTTAGGCGCGGTTGCTATTCGTGACGCCTTAGACTTAGGTGCAGATATTGTGATTACGGGTCGTGTAGTTGACTCTGCTGTGATACTTGCACCCTTACTTCATGAATATCAGTGGCCTTTAGATGACTATGACAAATTGGCGCAAGGTTCGTTGGCAGGTCATGTGATTGAATGTGGAGCCCAATGTACGGGTGGTAATTTTACCGATTGGCAATTGGTACAGGGCTTCGACAACATGGGCTTTCCAGTGGTTGAAGTGAGTGAAGATGGCTCATTTGTTGTAACTAAGCCTCAAGGTACGGGTGGTCTGGTTTCTACTGCTACTGTTGCAGAGCAAATTGTTTATGAAATAGGCAATCCTCAAGCATATTTACTACCCGATGTCATTGCTGATTTCAGCCACGTGCATTTAGAGCAAGTCGGGGAGCACCGAGTTCGTGTGACGGGTGCAAAAGGACAAGCACCAACTACACAATATAAAGTCAGCGCGACCTATCCTGATGGTTATCGGGTTTTAGTGAGTTTCCTCATTGCAGGACGTGAGGCACCACAAAAAGCACAAGTCATTGCTGATGCGATTTTGACTAAGTGCGAACGTGTTTTAGCAATGCGCTCAGTGCCGCCATTTAGTGAAAAGTCTGTTGAAATTTTAGGTATTGAAAGTACCTATGGCGACCATGCCCAAACATTAAATAGTCGTGAAGTGGTAGTTAAAATAGCTGTAAAACACATGTTTAAAGAAGCATGTATGTTCTTTGCATCTGAAATTGCACAAGCTTCAACAGGTATGGCTCCAGCCTTGGCAGGAATTGTTGGAGGTCGACCAAAAGCATCTCCAGTGATTAAGTTATTTTCATTTTTAATTGATAAAAATCAATTGAATATTGAAATTGATTTTGAAGGCAAACGTTACCCAGTTGAGATTCCACAAGGGGATTCTACAGAGCAATTGCTTACATTAACGGCAGGTGAAAATGCAGTTTATCAAGGAGATGAAATTGAAGTTCCTTTGATTGAAATTGCGCATGCCCGCAGTGGTGATAAAGGCAATCATAGCAATATTGGCGTGATTGCACGTAAAGCAGACTATTTACCATGGATTCGTGCAGCACTAACTGAACAGTCTGTTGCAAGCTATATGCAACATGTCTTGGATGCTGAGAAAGGGCGAGTAATTCGTTATGAGTTACCGGGTTTAAATGCACTGAATTTTATGTTGGAGAATGCCTTAGGCGGTGGTGGTGTTGCCAGCTTACGTATTGATCCGCAAGGTAAAGCCTTTGCCCAACAGTTATTGGATATGCCTGTTAAAGTTCCGGCACATCTTTTAGAAAAATAAAATGAATGGATGAAACAAAGATGAGTTATCAATCAATATTTAGACCAGATGCTTTCGCCAATAAAGTCATTATTGTGACAGGTGGTGGCTCAGGAATTGGCCGTTGTACTGCACATGAGCTTGCAGCCCTTGGCGCTCAAGTAGTGATTACAGGACGCAAAATTGAAAAATTAGAGAAAGTAAGCCAAGAAATAATAGAAGATGGTGGTTTAGTTCATTTCATTGTTTGTGATAACCGTGAAGAAGAACAAGTGAAAAATATGATTGCCGAAGTGATTGAGAAATTCGGCAAACTCGATGGTTTGGTGAATAATGCGGGCGGCCAGTTTCCGTCAGCTTTAGAGAATATTTCGGCGAATGGTTTCGATGCAGTCGTGCGTAATAATTTACACGCAACTTTCTATCTAATGCGTGAAGCTTATAACCAATGGATGGCTAAACATGGTGGCAGTATTGTCAATATGACTGCTGATATGTGGGGTGGTATGCCGGGAATGGGACATTCTGGTGCTGCGCGTTCAGGGGTTGATAACTTAACTAAAACAGCATCGGTTGAGTGGGGCAAATCTGGTGTTCGTGTAAATGCGGTTGCACCAGGGTGGATTGTGTCATCCGGTATGGATAATTATAGCGGTGATTTTGCCAAAGTAATTATTCCAAATCTTGCTGGCAATGTACCGTTAAAACGTATGGGAACTGAGTCGGAAGTCTCATCGGCAATTTGTTATTTACTATCCGATGCTGCGGCTTTTGTGTCAGGTGTAACTTTGCGTATAGATGGCGCTGCATCGCAAGGGACACGCATGTACCCACTAGCCGAAGCAACAAATAGTCAATCTTATAATGGTTTCCACCGCGCGTTTATTCCTGAAATTTTTAAAAAAGATAAGACTGAGAAAGTCGAGCAAAGCAATAATTCAGGCTCGGAGTGAGGAATAAAAAATGACCATTCTTCAATCCGAAATTACTGTTGGTAGTGAACAGTATCAAAAGAATAAAGAGGCACTGCTTGCTCAGCTGAGTGAAGTCCGTGCAATTCAGCAAAAAAGCATTGATAAATCGTATGCTGCTAAACCGAAATTCGATAAAAAGGGCAAGATTCTGCCGCATGAGCGTATACGGTTATTGCTTGATGCTGATTCACCTTTCGTTGAGCTTTGTGGTTTGGTTGGCTACAACATGCATGATGACAAGGATGGCTCCGAAGCTGGTGGTGGTGTAATTGCTGGCATTGGTTTTGTCAGTGGTGTGCGTTGTCTGGTCTCTGCAAGTAATAGCGCGATTAAAGGCGGGACCATGTCTCCTATGGGCGTACAGAAAACTTTGCGTTTGCAAAAAATTGCCTTAGAACAAAAACTCCCGCTGATTACGCTGACCGAAAGTGGCGGCGCTAACTTAAATTATGCAGCTGAAGTATTTACCTATGGTGGTATGACTTTTGCCAATCAGGCACGTTTGTCTGCAGCAGGTATTCCACAACTTGCAGTGGTACATGGGAACGCAACGGCAGGAGGAGCTTATCAACCAGGTCTTTCGGATTATGTCATTGTAGTACGCAAACAAACAGAGATGCTTCTTGCAGGTCCACCTTTACTTCTGGCTGCCACGGGTGAAGTCGCCACAGCGGAGGAATTGGGTGGGGCGGAAATGCATGCGCAGGTTGCTGGAACCGCAGAATACTTAGCAGAAAATGATGCCGATGGAATTCGGCTTGCACGTGAAATTTTTGAACACCTCAACTGGAAAGAGCAAATCAAACCAGTTGATGTGACTTATAAAGAGCCTCGTTACGATACCGAGGAACTGTTGGGTGTGATTCCAAGTGATCCTAAACAACCATTTGATATGAAAGAAGTGGTTGCCCGCATTATTGACGATTCAGATTTTCTAGAATTTAAGCAGGAATATGATGATTTAACGGTATGTGGCTGGGCAAAAATTGGTGGTTTGCATATCGGTATTATTACCAATAATGGTCCGATTACCCCTCAAGGAGCAGTGAAAGCAGCGCAGTTTATTCACTTATGTGAACAGACTAACCGCCCGTTATTATTCTTACATAACACTACTGGCTTTATGGTGGGAACCGATGCCGAGCAAAATGGCATTATTAAGCATGGCTCAAAACTGATTCAAGCGGTTGCCAATTGTACTGTACCTAAAATTTCAATCGTTGTGGCAGGGTCATATGGTGCTGGTAACTACGCAATGTGTGGTCGGAGTTTATCGCCAGATTTTATTTTTGCTTGGCCGAACTCGCATGTTGCTGTAATGGGGGCTGCACAGGCCGGAAAGGTACTACGTATTGTTGCTGAAGGGAAACAAAAAGCTTCCGGGCAGGAACCGAATCCGCAAATGCTCGATTTTCTTGAGCAAAGTACGGCCATGAAATTAGAGCAGCAATCTACCGCTCTTTTCAATACGGCCATGCTACATGATGACGGCATTATTGACCCGCGAGATACCCGAAAATTACTTATTTTCCTTTTAGAAACTATTTATGAAGCACAGCAACGCGAACTAAATCCGACCCGTTTTGGTGTGTCTCGTTTTTAATCAATCTTTACCGTAATTAAAAAAATTAATAGGAACAACACCATGAAATTTACTGCCGAACATGAAGCATTACGTCGCACAGCGCGTCAATTTGTTGAAAATGAACTGAATCCGAATATTCCGGAATGGGAAGAAGCTGGACGTTTCCCGATCCACGATGTATTTAAAAAGATGGGTGATCTTGGCCTATTGGGGATTTGTAAGCCTGAGGAAAATGGTGGTCTGGCTTTAGATTACTCTTATAACTTGGTTGTTGCTGAAGAAATTGGACGCGCAGCTTGCGGCGGTGTGCCTTTAGCCATTGGTGTACAAACCGATATGGCAACACCTGCTTTGGCGCGTTTTGGTAGCAAAGAATTACGTGATGAGTTTTTAACACCAGCCATTGCTGGAGAATATGTTGCATCCATTGCAGTATCAGAAGTACATGCTGGTTCGGATGTTGCTGCTATTAAAACGACTGCTAAAAAAGATGGCGATGACTATGTCATTAACGGCAGCAAAATGTGGATTACCAACTCACTGCAGGCCGATTTCTTCTGTCTTTTAGCCAACACATCTGACGATAAACCACATGTTAATAAGTCGATGATTATTGTGCCAGCCAAAACTAAAGGGATTAGTTTTTCAGAGCCGTTAAATAAATTAGGGATGCGTTCAACGACCACAGCACAGGTTTATTTAGACAATGTACGTGTACCTCAGCGTAACTTGGTTGGCGTTGAAGGTATGGGCTTCATGATGCAGATGATGCAATTTCAGGAAGAGCGTTTATGGGCTTGTGCTAATGCGATTGGTGGTTTGGAAAATTTAATTCAAAAGACTATCGCCTATACCAAAGAGCGCACGACATTTGGTCAACCACTCATTAATAACCAATATATCCATTTTCGTTTTGCCGAACTCATGACTGAAGTAGAAGCGCTTAAAGCCTTAACATACCAAGCGTGTGAACAGCATATTGCTGGTGAAGATGTGACCAAACTGGCATCTATGGCAAAGCTCAAAGCAGGCCGTTTAAGCCGTGAAGTTGCCGATAGCTGCTTGCAATATTGGGGCGGCAATGGCTTTATGTGGGATAACCCTGCATCCCAGCTATATCGTGATGGTCGTTTAGGCTCTATTGGCGGGGGCGCAGATGAGATTATGTTGGGGATTATTTGTAAGTTGATGGATATCTTGCCAAAAAAACAAAAATAAGGAATCAGCCATGACACTTTCAGCATCGCTTCAAGCTTTAGATATTGATGACAGTATTCAATTAGAACAAGACGGCAGTATTTTATATCTTTGGTTAAACCGACCAGAGAGCCGTAATGCCATGAACTTGAATATGGTCAATGCGATTCAACAAGTTTTTACTGCCATTCTCGATGACCTTTCAATTCGTGCAGTCATCATTCGTGGTGAAGGTGGGACTTTCTGCGCAGGTGGTGATATTAAAGACATGGCTGCTTTACGCGTTGAAGCAACTAACGTTGGTAGTCTACAACCTTATACTAATTTTAACCGCCGTTTTGGTGCCATGCTTGAGCAAGTTGAAGCTGCACCACAGACTGTTGTGGTCATTTTAGAAGGTGCGGTGTTAGGTGGAGGTTTTGGGCTGGCATGTGTTTCTGATGTTGCCATCAGTCGTGATAATGCTCAGTTTGGTTTACCTGAAACTGGGCTTGGTGTGATTCCTGCTCAAATTGCTCCTTTTGTGGTGAAACGTATTGGCCTGACTCAGGCACGCCGACTGGCTTTACTCGGCATGCGTTTTGAAGGGCATACAGCACTGAGTGTCGGTGTGGTTCATCAAATTGCACATAATGAAATTGAACTTGAACAAGCTTTACAAGAAACAATTCAGCAAATTAAACGAGCAGCTCCTCAAGCTTCACGTGTGACTAAAGCACTGTTACATCGAACACTCAATGAACCTTTAAATCAGTTGCTAGATGATGCTGCACAGCAGTTTGCTCAAGCGGTTGGTAGTGCTGAAGGACAAGAAGGAACGATGGCTTTTATCCAGAAACGGTTACCAAATTGGGCCGATGAAACATAAGAGATAAGGATAAAAATAATGAAATTTTCAAAAATACTGGTTGCCAATCGTGGTGAAATTGCAGTTCGAGTTATGCAAACAGCCAAGGCAATGGGTTACCAAACCGTCGCAGTTTATTCCGATGCAGACCGTAATGCTCGCCATGTGCAAGAGGCTGATGAAGCTGTTTATATTGGTGCTTCAAAAGTATCGGAGTCTTATCTCTCCATCGCTAAAATTATTGAAGCTTGCAAAAAAACAGGGGCGGATGCAGTTCACCCCGGCTATGGTTTTTTGTCAGAAAATACTGATTTTGCTCAGGCATGTATCGATAATCAGATTACCTTTATTGGGCCTACCGCTTCTGCAATTGAGTTAATGGGCAGTAAACGCCTTTCAAAAATCGCCATGATTGAGGCGGGCGTCCCTTGTGTGCCGGGCTATAAAGGTGACCGACAAGATCTCGAATATTTAGCAACTCAAGCTGAGCAGATTGGCTTTCCAATTATGGTCAAAGCTTCTGCGGGTGGTGGCGGTCGCGGCATGCGTTTGGTACAGCAAGCATCCGAGTTGTTTGAGGCATTACAAACCGCACGTTCAGAAGCTGAAAATGCTTTTGGTTCTGGCGAGCTCATTTTAGAAAAAGCAGTCATTGCTCCACGCCATGTCGAAATTCAGGTTTTTGGTGATACACATGGTAATTATGTGTATTTGTTTGAGCGCGATTGTTCAATCCAGCGCCGTCATCAGAAGGTTGTTGAAGAGGCACCGTGTCCAGTGATGACGCCTGAAATACGTCAGCAAATGGGCGAGGCAGCTGTAGCAGCGGCAAAAGCATGTGCTTATGTCGGGGCAGGTACAGTTGAGTTTTTGCTAGATGCATCGGGTGCATTTTACTTTTTGGAGATGAATACCCGTTTGCAAGTGGAGCATCCTGTCACTGAGCTTATTACGGGGTTAGATTTAGTTGAATGGCAGTTACGTGTGGCGAATGGTGAGCAGTTGCCTTTAAAGCAACATGAATTGACCTTAAATGGACATGCGATCGAAGTGCGCTTGTATGCAGAAGACCCACGTCAGGACTTTTTGCCACAAACAGGAAAAGTTTTACGCTGGAAGCCTGCAGCTTTGCCAAATGTGCGAATCGATCATGGCATGTTAGCAACTGATGAAGTCAGTCCATTTTACGATCCGATGGTAGCAAAGGTGATTGCCTATGGGAAAACCCGTGAGGATGCGATTCGCTTACTGGCTCGTGCAGTCGATGATAGTGTTTTACTTGGAGTGAATAGTAATAAACAGTTCTTGGTCAATTTACTGCGCCATCCAGTTGTTGTCGCAGGGGATACCAATACTGCATTCATCCAACAGCATTTCAAAAATGATCCGAGCTTACACTATCAAGTTTTATCTTTAGAAACCTTAGCGATTGCTGCAGCACTATTTAGCCAAAGTAAAGGTACTAGAGTGTGGCAAACTGGGCTTGGTGTGCCATTACCGTTAAAATTACAAGCTGCCGATCAGCAAATTCAATTGCAGCTTTCATCTGTAAATAACACATTCACGGTACAGTTCTGTGAACAAGTAGTTTGTATTGATGTGCTTGAGAAAACGCCAGAGCAACTAGTTTACTTAATTGATGGTGTACGTCGCCGTGTTCAATATGTATTAGATGATGATCAGCTTTATCTAGATCGGGATAATGGCAATGTTTTGATACGCAATATGACTTACGCTGCACCAGAAGCTACCGATGTAGCGGGAGATGGCAAAATTCGAGCACCGATGGATGGGGCTGTAGTTAATATCCTAGTCAATGAAGGCGATCAAGTAGTGAAGGGCCAAACATTATTGATTCTTGAAGCCATGAAAATTCAGCAACAGATTAAATCTGATGTGGATGGTGTAGTCGATGAAATTTTAGGTCAGCAAGGTCAACAAGTGAAAAAACGGCAAATGCTATTTACTCTTCATACTTAATTGAAAAATACCGCTCTTATTGGGCGGTATTTTTTTATAGCAATTTAAGAGTTATTCTCCATCTGCCTCTGCAATCACTTGGCTTGCTTTTTTTAGGCTATAAAGCAGCTGCCCTAAAAGTACATCTCTATTACTTAGGGTAACCATAACCATCGGATGATGGAGAGCAGGAATCGCTGTTAAAATGGCTTTGCCATTATCTGCATCTAATGTGATGTTATTACAGCCAGTCAGTTGAATCTCTTTTAAAAATGCACTGACCATGGCCAAAATCGAGCTACTCACCGCTGCTAATTTGGTGGTATTAGGGTAGTTCTTGTGGCTCACTGTTGCCAATTCAAACCCATCTGAAGAACAAATCATGACAAAGTCTACACCACGTGTATTCATAAGAATTTTTTGGGCTTCACTTTTTGCAAGTTGTAGCAATTGTGTTGGAGCGGTTCGTTTTTGAACTGGAATACTAAGCATGATCTTTCCCTTGAGATGTTGCGTCTACCTTAACTTCAAGTGATGCAATTAATGATTCAACCATCATTAAAATTTGCTCTTGTTCTCTTGCATCAATAAAAAATAATGGATATTGAAGTTCGTTTTCTGCTAACCAGTTGCGATACTGTTGGAGTGAAGATTCTTTATTTTCATCAATATGCGTAATACCAATCGCAATATTATCATTATAATTTTTAAAGGTTTCCAAGTAACTTTCTAGTTCAGCAATTGGAGTAGAGCTATTGTGATCTAACAGAAGAATAATACCAATCGCACCTTTACAAATAACTGACCAGATAAAATCAAAACGGCTTTGTCCAGGGGTTCCATATAGCCCAATTTTAATACCATCATCTAAAGTAATTTCGCCGTAATCAATCCCTACAGTTGTTTGTGATTTTTGGTGACTTTGTACATCAGTATTAAATGCTTCTGTTTCTAAAATTGGAATTTCAGATAGCGATTTGATCGCTTCTGTTTTACCAGCCCCCATACTGCCTGCGAAGACAATTTTATATTGTTGAATAATCATAGTGTTCCTTAAAAGCCAAAACGGCGTCGAATTTTCCCTATAAAATTTTTTAAAAAATGACTTTCTGTATTTAAGTTTTCTGAATGAGTCTGTGGCGTGTAAAAACACTTATTCGCGGAAACATATTGCCCATTATTTGCCATTAAACATGCTGTAATAAAACGTAGAACAACATCGATAGGTTGGTTGAGTTGTTTAGCTACTTCAGTGACTTTTGCTCCCTGAATAAAACAGGCAGAGAGCTGTAGGCTTACTTTTCTATATTCTTTTTGATAGGGTTGTGGCCAATGATTAATTTTAAAGTAACCATCAGCTGACGCTAAATTCTCAAATTCTTTTGAACACCAAATTAAATTCCACAACCAATCCTGTAAGTAATAATCCTTTTTACGAGAAACCTTAGTAAAGTCTGATGTTTTTGCAAAGGTAAAGTTAAAACTCATATTGGTCTGTGTTTTTTGACGAGAAGGTTCTAACCAAGCAATTTGAGTTCTATTATCAATAATTGCCAAGGTACCCTTGTCATCAAATAAATGTAATTTAATATTTTCAGAGCTATGCAAATTTTTTATAAATTGCTCATCTATGATAGATATTTCATTTAATAAAGTTGAGTTGGAACGAACATCAGTATGTTTTAAAAGAGATAATACATTTGCTTGTAACCATGAACGGAGATGTTCTGTTTTTTCTAAAGGGTAGTGTAAGGTATGTTCGTGTATAGTGCCTCCATTTTCTAAAGGTGTTTTTGTAATTTTTAAATAAGGAAATTTTTTCTTATTAAGAATATTTTGAATATTGTCTGCATCAAAAAAGTTTTCATTAATAATTAATAAATCAATCTGATTACTAGAAATGTTAACCCAGTTAATTCCATATTGATTAGATATCAAATCACGGATTAAGATTTTTAATTCATCTGAAACTTTTAAGCTTAAACCAGAAACTGCAATATTTATGCAATGGCTATCCATAGTATCATTTTAAATTTTTATTAAGTAATATTGTAATGTTATATGTGCTCTTTATATTAAGTATAAAGAGCACAGCTTAAATTAATTAACTAAAATCGAGCTCTTTTTCAAAGGACTTTAACTCATGACGAGCCATGGCTAAATTCGACTTGGCGCGATCAAGTACTAAATAAAGGAATAAATTATTATTACTTTCTAAAGGACGAATTAAGTGATAAGCCTTCCCTAATGTAATTAAAATATCTTCAATATTGTCATTTAATTTTAATGCGTTAGCTACATTTCGTTTTGCGCGAATGACTTCTGTGTTTCCAGCAGCTGCCAGCTCTAAATCAATATCCCCACCGCCTTGTGTAGCAAGTGATAAACCACTTTCTGAATCAACAAGTGCAGATGCAATAAAACCATCAATTTCAGTTAAGCTATCTAAAGAAAGTTTAGCCATTTTTTTATCTCTCAGGGTTATAAAGTTATAATTACTACTTTTTCCTTAAAAGTAGTTAAAAATCATTATATTTTTACTCAAGTTGAAGTCAATAAATCAAATAAATTTCAAAATTGTTGTTTTAGTAAATAAGTGACCAAAAATGTCATCTTATAAAAAATATTATAAGATTGTTTTTACATTAAATATTTAATACTGTGCTCATGTTTGCATTATATAATTTCTATTATTAATTTTAATAATTGTAATAGAATGTTAAAAGAATATTTATTGATAAATTATGTTTATTTAAATAGAAAAAGAGAAACTATGAGTTCCTCTTTTAAATAATTATAATAAAATTAAATAAGATGTGTATAAATACAATATAGGTAACCTAAAATAGCTAAAGCAACAAGAGGTGCGATAACTTTTGACCATCCAGGAATAAAAGTTTCGATAGGTTGCTCTTCAACATGTAAATCTTCATGATGTGGTTGGGCTTGGTGAACCATTTGGTTGAACTCCTTCATTGTTGCATCCAATGATAGCTCTTCTTGTTCAACAGGTTTAGAACCAATGAGCTCTGTTAGATGGTTTGTTGACCAAACCCAATCTTCAGCTTGGCCAGATAAATGTTCAACTTGCCCTAAAATGAGCTCTTTTAAACCACTTTGGCCGAAACCACCAGTCTCATCAAGTTGATTAAGTTCTGTTAACTGTAATGCCAGAATCTCAGAAATACTTTGCTCAAGTTCAGAATTTTTTAAAACTGACTTATTGTGTTTTGACGTAGTTAGATGACGTGCAACTTCTTGAATATACAATGGATCGGCAGTTTTGATTTCATGATAAATTTTATTGTCGTCCTGACGCCATAAGCTGATTAATTTACCAAGCGTCAATATATTCACTTCGTCAATCAGCTTATTTTTCTCATTGGCTGGATATTGATTTAAAAGCTGAGGCTTTTGAATTTTTATTTGCTCAGCAAAGTATTGGACTAAATCAAATGCCATACTTTATTCCTCTAAAATTAATCTAAAATTCTTAATGTTGGCTTTTTCTTGGTTGGTTCAGATGTTTCTTGTGTTTCTGAGTCTAACTTATCTTCTACAGGCGCTACATTGGCATATTCTTCAGGGTCAAAGAATAAACCTTGTCCATTTTCACGTGCATAAATACCTAAAACTGCTTGAATAGGTACGTAAATATCTTTGGAAACGCCGCCAAAACGTGCTGAAAATGTAATCGCATCATTGCTAATGAGTAGTTGATGTACCGCATGAGGCACAATGTTTAAAACAATTTGTCCATCTTTCACAAACTGTTGTGGTACATCAGTGTGCGGTTGTGTTGCATCAACGAGTAAATAAGGTGTGAGTTGATTGTCACAAATCCATTCATAGATTGCACGAGCAAGATAAGGACGTGTAGGGGTTAATTCAATAGTTTGCTCAGACATATCACACTATTCCATATTTAATAGTTCATTGTAACGGGTTTTCTCTTGGGGCGTCATTGATTTAACAAAAGAAGGGCGGTTAAAGATACGTTTACAATACAAAAATATAGGTCGACACTGCTGCTTTGGTAAATCAATTCCCATGCTATTAAGCCTCACAAAAATTGGAGCAAGCATACAGTCCAGAATTGAAAAATTTTCGGACATAAAATAAGGGAAATGCTGAAATAAAGGGGTAAGTGATATTAAGGTATCACGCAATTCTTTTTGTGCTTTTTGTTTTTGTTCTACATTTAACGTATCTGCATGTCTGAGCATATGATCGGCCAACTTAAACCAATCATTTTCAAGACGCCAAATATATTGGCGTTGCTCTGCACGTGCCATAGGGGCATCGGCATATAGTTTATTCTGACGATATCGGTCATCGAGATACTCAGCAATAATAGGTGCTGAAAATAATTTAAGATTTTGCTCAACCAGCATTGGCAATTGATTATAAGGATTTAAGCTTGCCAGATCTTCATCTTCGTGATCAGTTACGATTAATTGATATTTAATTTGTTTTTCTGCCAATAAAAAACGGATCCAGTGTGAACGGAAATCATCAGCATGGCTGTAAAGGGTAATTCCCTGAATTGAGGTGTTTTCGACCGACATATCACAAGGTATGGTTGTGTGAATCGGTTAGAATACTAAAAATATGCGTGGAAATCACGGTGACAAAGATAGAGTTTCATATATTTATCTGTTTCACTCATCTACAAAATGAATATGCAATAAAAAAGCCTTGGGAAAACCAAGGCTTTTTGTCCGATTCGGTAAACGAATTAACGTTTAGAGAATTGAGGACGTTTACGAGCTTTACGTAAACCAAGTTTCTTACGTTCAACTTCACGAGCATCACGAGTAACGAAACCAGCTTGACGAAGAACAGGTTTTAAAGTTTCGTCAGCAGCGATAAGTGCACGAGTAATACCGTGACGGATCGCACCAGCTTGACCACCGATACCCCCACCTTTAACAGTGATGTAAAGGTCATATTTTTCAGTAGCTTCTAAAAGCTCTAAAGGTTGACGAACAACCATACGAGCAGTTTCACGACCGAAATATTGCTCTAAAGTACGGTTGTTAATAACGAGTTTGCCTGTACCAGCTGACAAGAAAACACGTGCAGTTGCGGTCTTACGGCGACCTGTACCATAATTAGTAGCCATGTGCTGTATCCCTTAGATGTCCAAAACTTGTGGCTGTTGAGCAGCGTGTGGATGCTCGCTACCAGCGTACACTTTCATCTTCTTGATCATTGCATAACCAAGAGGACCTTTTGGCAACATGCCTTTAACAGCACGTTCAAAGATTTCTTCAGGTTTGTGAGCAACTAATTTTTCGAAATTAGTTTCTTTTAAACCGCCTGGGAATTCAGTGTGGCGATAGTATTTCTTGTCAAGCGCTTTGTTACCAGTCACTTGAACTTGTTCAGCATTGATAACGATGATGTAGTCACCAGTGTCAACGTGAGGAGTATAAGAAGTTTTGTGCTTACCGCGTAAACGACGTGCAATTTCAGTCGCTAAACGACCAAGAGTTTTACCTGTAGCATCAACAACGAACCAATCGTGTTGTACTTCAGCAGGCTTTGCGCTGAGAGTTTTCATTCAAACACTACCTATTATAGTTGGTTTGAGCTAGACATCGCTCAAACAAAAAGGAGACGAGATTCTAAACGAGTTTGTTGTCAATCACAAGAAAAATCCCATATAAGCTACATAATTTTATCCCTAATCCGATGAATGTAGGATATGTTAAAATAATTCAAATTTTAGAGATGTGTCGGGGGTGATTGTGCTGCCTTTATATGTCACTTCCGGTGAACCTGCCGGTATTGGTCCAGATATTTGTTTAAGTCTGGCAAAACGGGTTGATGAACGTCCTGTTGTGGTTTTGGCTGATCGAAATCTAGTACAACAACGCGCTCAAAAGCTTGGTCTAGACATTAAATTTTTAGAGTATAGCGGACAAGCTGAACCGTCTTTGCAAGGTGAGCTTTATATAGAACATGTACCCCTAGAAACTATAGTCGTTGATGGACAGCTTAATGCTGCTAATGCCGCTTATGTATTAGAGCAATTACGTCGCTCAGCTGATTATGCTATGTCTGGTAAGAGCGTCGGTGTAACCACTGCTCCTGTTCAAAAGTCGGTGATTAATGATGCAGGGATTTTATTTAGTGGGCATACTGAATATTATCAAGAATTTGCAGGTGTAGAGCGTGTTGTTATGATGCTGGCAACGAAAACGTTGCGGGTGGCTCTGGTGACAACTCATTTACCATTAAGAGATGTCGCAGATGCAATTACCAAAGAACGCTTGCATCAAGTGATTGATATTTTACTTCACGACTTAAAGACCAAGTTTAAAATTAATGATCCTCGAGTCTTAGTATGTGGGTTAAATCCTCATGCAGGCGAAGATGGTTATTTGGGGCGTGAAGAGATTGATACGATCAATCCGGTACTTGAATGCTACCGATCACAGGGAGTTAAATTAAGTTTAAGTTTGCCAGCTGATACTTTATTTACGCCTGAACATCTTAAAAATGCTGACGCTGTTCTTGCGATGTACCATGATCAAGGCTTACCTGTGTTAAAATCACAGGGTTTTGGTGAAGCAATCAATATCACATTGGGCTTACCATTTATTCGAACTTCGGTCGATCATGGTACTGCTCTGTCTTTAGCTGGGACAGGATTGGCAAAAAGCTCAAGTTTAAATGTCGCTGTCGATTTAGCTTTATCCTTGGCAGCGAGTTAAATTTTTCATGTTGGAAATGTTCTATGTATCAAATTAATGCCCTAAACCCGAAAGATGAAGGGCATAAAGCTCGTAAACGTTTTGGTCAAAACTTCTTACATGATCAACGAGTCATTGCCAAAATTGTACGCTCAGTCAATCCGCGTACGGGTGATAATATCGTCGAAATTGGTCCAGGTTTAGCTGCTTTAACTTCTCCTTTAATTGGAGAATGTGATGCATTAACTGTAGTTGAATTAGACCGTGATTTAGCTGCCGGCTTACCTGAACGCGTGCCACATCCAGAACGTTTAACTATCGTAGAAGCTGATGCATTAAAATATGATTTTAGTCAGCTTGTAAAAGATGGGCGTCCATTACGCGTTGTCGGCAATTTGCCTTATAACATTTCTACACCATTACTTTTTCATCTCTTGGAATTTGGTAGCCAAGTTAAAGACATGCACTTCATGTTGCAAAAAGAAGTGGTAGAACGTATTACTGCTGAACCGAATACAAAAGAATATGGCCGTTTATCAGTCATGATCCAATATTATTGTCAGCCTACCTTTTTATTTGAAGTTCCAGCAGGCGCATTTAACCCGCCACCAAAAGTGACAAGTGCAGTATTTCGCTTGGTTCCTTACGAACAAAAACCAATTACGGCGAAAGATGAAAAAGCTTTAGCTCGCTTGGTTGCCCACGTCTTTACTCAGCGCCGTAAAACGCTAAGAAACAGTCTTAAAGGCATGTTGGCAGAGGATGGTTTCGAGAAAGCAGGAGTCGACCCAATGGCTCGTCCAGAAACTTTAACTCTTGCAGAGTTTGTGGCTTTGGCAGATCAAATGGTGGTATAAATGACTAAGCGCTATAACTATATAATTGGAGATGTGCAAGGTTGTTTTGAGGCACTCAAAGCGCTATTAAAAGAAATACGTTTTGACCCTGATCAAGATTTTATCTGGTTTGCTGGTGACTTGGTTGCACGTGGTGAAAACTCTATAGGTGCTCTACGTTTTATTAAAAAACTAGCTGATCGAGGGGCTGCTGCTACCGTATTAGGTAACCATGATTTAACCCTGATTGCCGGTGCTCGTGGTCTTAAGGAAATTAAAGAAAAAGATCGCACGCAGGATGTTATTGATGCCGTGGATGGTGATGATCTTATCGATTGGTTACGTAAACAGCCGTTATGTTTATTTCCAAATGAACAAACAATACTGACGCACGCAGGTGTACCTTGTATTTGGGATGCACAAAAAACTGCTGCATTGGCAAAAGAAGTTGAGGCTGTATTGGCGCATGATGATTTATCTGTGTTAGATGCATTTTTAGCTGAAATGTATGGTTCAAAACCCGATCTTTGGACAGATGATTTGACAGGTAATGAGCGTTTACGTTGTATTACCAATTACTTAACTCGTATGCGTTTAACTAATGCAGAAGGGGCTTTGGAGTTTAGTTTTAAAGATACTTTAGATGCACCAATGCCAGAAGGTTATTTACCGTGGTTTGAATTTCCAAGTAAGGCTGCACAAACCCATCAAATATTTTTTGGACATTGGGCTGCTCTAGAGGGTAGAACTATTAGTGAACACATCCAAAATGTTGATGGTGGTTGTGTATGGGGTAAAAACTTAATTGCTTATCGTCTTGAAGATCAACAAGCTTTTTCTGTGAGCAACCCTGTTATGTAATAAAAAAAGCCGCTGAAGCGGCTTTTTTTATTTTTAAGATATTTATTCTAGGCGAATCCAGATCTGATTACGACCTAAAGCAGATACCCCAAGGTAACCGCGCATGTGTAGACGTTTACCATTTGCACTGAGTTTTGCTTTTAATCCGTAAACTTTACCTGTATTTGGGTCTAGAATTTTTCCACCCGTATAGGTTGAATTATCAGTTTGCTTGAGCCCGGTTGCGATATCTAAGCCTAAAATAGGCTTATTGGTATAAGGTGCAGGGCAGTTATCACAAATTTCTTTTGGTGTATAACCTGGGCGCGGTGTAATTTTTACGATTTTACCTGCATAAGTACCATTTGCCTCTTTCCGTATTTCTACATGTGCTTTAGGTGTACCTGTTTTATCGTCAATCGTTTGCCAAAGACCTGTAATATCAGCTGCAAAAGTAGCTGTATTTATTCCCACTAGAAGCAAAGCTCCAACAAAAAATTTCCCCATAATCAAAAAATCCTTTTAGATTTGAAAGGTCCATCTTATTTGTAATTAATAACGGGTTCAATGTTTATTTAAACTACTTTTTAATCAGTGTATTCCAAAAGATAACATGAAGGTTGGTAGCCAAATAGCAGTAAATACACCGTTTAATGCCATACCAAATGCCGCATAACGACCTGCTACAGGTCCACGTTGCCAAGCCTGAGCAGTTCCAATTGCATGTGCAGCTAAGCCTAGAGCTAAACCTGAAGCTCTTTCATCGTGTATATGCTTAAGTAAAAATGGTGAAAATGCTGCACCAATAACTCCGGATAAAATCACAATGAGAGTGACTAATGTCTCTGGAGCATGTAATAAGGTCGCGATGTTTAAAGCAATTGGGGTGGTTACTGCACGTGTAGCAAAAGCCAAAATAGTCGGCTCAGACATATGCAGTAGGTAAGCAAGGCCCATTGGTAAAGCAACGGCACTAATGCTGGCAAAGCATAAAATACCAATAACCGATTTAAGAGGTAAATCGTCATAACGCATTGCAGCCAAAGGTATAGCTAAAGCAACCGTGACATATCCTAATAAATGGCTGAATAAATCATTTACGTAAAGTCGATATTCTTCATAGGGAACTTTCAAGATTGACAATAGCCCAATGACAATGAACATGCCGAAAACTAAAAGAGGAACTTGAGGAAAGCGGCGGTTTAATGGTTTTGCACAAAGGTAGCCAACTAAAGTGATCAAAAATCCATAAAGAATCATAAACATTTTATTCTCCTTATAACCAATGTTTTGCCATTTTTGCATAGACCCACAAGGGTATAAGGGTGCTCACTACCAAAACAAAAAGAAATAGCGGAATTTCTTTACCCATATGCACCAGCATAATTAAGGAGCCTGCACAAATGGGTAAAAAAGCAAAACCACTTTCTTTCATGACTTTATTATTAGTATCGACAAGTCTTAGCGGGATTTTCTTAAATTTACGCCAAATGAGTAAAACGATAAGTAAACTAATTAAACCTACCAGATTGCCTAACTCTGGATGACCAAAAGCACGCATAACGACAACTGAGCCTTCGCGAAAACCGATAATAAGTAGTAAGGTTCCTACCCATGCTGCCCAGTCTATACTTTTGATCTTATCCATATTTTTTATCTCTAAAAGTTTACTTATCAAGTTTTAACTGATCTAGTGCTTGATTTCAAACTCTTCCAGTGGTCTTTTAAACTGACTTGCGCGTTCACCTAATATCTCATCTATAGGGAGTTTGGCTTGGCGAATTAACTGCTCAAGCTTATGAGGTGCAATTCGTATATCAATATGTAATAGCCCTTCATCGTCATAATGCTCAGATTGAATGACATTTAAAGCATAAAGTTGAGTACGCAATTTGCCATAAGCAGGTTTAAGTACCAATGAGAAGTGTTGAAGTTGTCCCATTAGACACTCTTGTACGGCTTGGCGAAGTAAATCTAGACCTAACCCTGAGTGTGCAGATACATAAACACGATCTGGAACATGGGGCTCTGAATAAATAATTTTTGCTTCTTCGCCACTCAAATCAATTTTGTTATAAACACGAAGTACGGGTGCATCCGCTCCAATTTCCTTCAATACACCTTCAACGGCTTCAATCTGGTCAAGCATGTCATGACTACTGCTATCGATGACATGTAAAAGCAGGGTAGCTTCAAGCGTTTCTTCTAAAGTTGCTTTAAATGATTCGACCAAATCATGTTGTAAGTTTCGTACGAACCCTACCGTATCTGCTAGAACCACCGTACCAATTCCATCCCATTCTAGACGACGTAAGGTTGGATCAAGTGTTGCAAATAGTTGGTCGGCTGCATATACATCACTTTTCGCTAAAATATTAAATAAGGTTGATTTACCCGCGTTGGTATAACCGACTAATGAAACAGTTGGGATCGAAGCTTTTTGTCTTGCAGCTCGTCCTTGCATACGGGTTTGATGGACTTTCTCTAACT
The DNA here is from genome assembly GCF_033599315.1 of Acinetobacter sp. OYA S30. Taxonomy (NCBI): domain Bacteria; kingdom Pseudomonadati; phylum Pseudomonadota; class Gammaproteobacteria; order Moraxellales; family Moraxellaceae; genus Acinetobacter; species Acinetobacter sp. OYA S30. The sequence goes on along the minus strand of NZ_JAWVAV010000041.1, from coordinate 6,718 downwards.
TATCTTTTAACTGGGTAATACGGACACGAATGAGACGACGGTCTGTTTCGAGTTGTGATTCACCGGGACCGCGTAAACCAATACCACCTTTTTGTTGTTCAAAATCAGCAGACCAACCACGGATTAAACGGGTTGATAAATGTTTTAACTGAGCAAGTTCAACTTGTAATTTACCTTCATGGGTCCGCGCGCGCTGGGCAAAAATATCTAAGATGAGACCGGTGCGGTCAATAACGCGGCATTTTAAAATCTTTTCTAAATTACGCTCTTGGGCAGGGGTTAATGCATGATCAAAAATAACAAGACTTGCTTCTAATTCCTGAACTTGTTCTGCAATCTCATCAACTTTACCTGAACCAATAAAAAACTTAGGGTCCGGTTTATTACGTTGAACTTTAATGTGCTCAAGAATATCTGCACCAGCTGACTGTGCAAGTAGAGCAAATTCTTCGGCATCCAGATCATCTAATAATTGTACAGACACACTCACTAATATTGTGCGTTCACCGCCTTGATGCCGATCAACATATTCCACGTGGCTATAAATCCTGAATAAGGTAAAACTTTATTCTAGAGGAAACTTGAGCAAAAGGGGAAAGGGTTTACTCTTATTCTTTAGATTAACTACAGCGCATTTTATTTTTATTTGTGTCTATCACACAGCGATGCAAGTTTATTCCGAAACGTATAGAATGACTCGAGATGGGTATAACAATGATTGATCGTTAGTGAAATTTTATGACTCAAACGCAAAGTATAGTGAATTCAACGTTAAAGAAATTTTCAAAAATAGGTTTATACGGAAAAAAAGTTACTTCAGCGACTGCGGCAATCAGTGAAGGTTTTTACTTAGTTTATCGTCATGGACTTTATAAAGATCCAAATAACCCTGTTAACACTCGATATGTTCAATATTTCTGTCGTCGTTTATGCCAAGTATTTAATCTTGAAGTTCAAGTACATGGCACAATCCCTAGAGAGCCCGCTTTATGGGTGAGTAACCATATTTCTTGGCTTGATATCGCCGTTTTAGGTTCGGGTGCACGTGTCTTCTTCTTAGCTAAAGCCGAGATAGAAAAGTGGCCTATTCTTGGCAATTTGGCGAAAGGTGGGGGCACCTTATTTATTAAACGTGGATCAGGTGACTCCATTAAAATTCGAGAGCAAATTACCGAATTTTTAAAACAAAATATTCCAGTTTTATTTTTCCCTGAAGCGACTACTACAGATGGCCATTCTGTTAAGCGGGTTCATGGTCGTTTACTCGGAGCTGCTATCGAAGCTCAGCGTCCGGTACAGGTATGTTTAATCTGTTACGTAAACCGTCATGGTGAGTTAGATACCGTTGCACCATTTATTGGTGAGATGTCATTCGTTGAGCATATTCAACGTGTGCTAGAAATGCCGAAAGTAACAGCCCATTTACTTACACTTCCTCCTATTTCGGTAGAAGGCCATGATGTAAAAAGTTTGACTCAAGAAGTGCAAGAAAAAATGGTTGAAGGATTAGCTCAATTACATAAAAAAGTACTTAAGCCAAAAAGTTAATTACATAAAACCTTCGAGTGGCAGCCATGATAGTAGTTTCATGCCTGCCTTTTGCCACCATTTCATTTCTGGTTCTTTTTTATAAATTACAGGGCCTTTTGGAGTTTCCTGTTGCCAGTAAATATGATTGTTGGGATCGAGCTTTAATTTATAGGCATATTTGTTTAAGTTTTCATCCATCGTATGGTGAATTGTTTTGGCCAGTGATGGACTATCTAAAATTACGCCAATTTCAGTATTTAAATACGCCGAACGTGGGTCAAAGTTAAATGAACCAATAAAAACCTGTTCATCTAATGCCATAAGTTTGGTGTGTAAACTTGAGCGGCTTAAACCTTTCATGTTTACTTTCGCTTTAGTTGCCAGCTCATCCGTATTTTTATTTAAATCGCGTTTATCTGGAGTTGGTAAAAACTCATACAGTTGAACGCCGTTTTTCAAAAGTTCTTTACGATATTTTCCATAAAACGCATGAACAACAGCTACGTCATTTGCTTTGAATGAGTTTGTTAAAACTCGAACTTCTACACCTTCTTTAGCAAGCGTACTTAAAATTTTAGCGCCTTGCTTTTCTGGAATAAAATAAGCCGAAATCAGGTCAACATTGCTTTCTGGTTTTTCCAAATGGTTAATCAATTGGAAATTTAAATGTTCTTCTTTTTTCGCTTTTGATCTAATTTTATCAGGTGAGTCTTTCACAACCTCTGCTTTAACCCAATCAAATTTAATATTACGGTCTAACCATTTATCAAAAGCATGTGATCTAGAGGTTAAGTCAAGGAAGTTCTGAACGGTGGCTTGTTGATAATGAGCATCAAGTTGTTGTTTTAAGCTTTCATAGCGCAAACGGTGTTGTTGAGCACTGACGATACTTTGGACTGAATATGCATATTCATGATTCCAGTAGTCATCAAAAGAATTCACGATATCATCAACGGCAGCACCAACCAACATGACATCGACGTCAGAAAATTGATAACTGTCGCTGACGTTGTAATACTGATTTGTCATATTGCGCCCACCAATAAGCGCAACCTGATTATCAGCAATAAAGCTCTTGTTATGCATACGACGATTGATACGTTTTAAGTCTAAAATCATATCCATCGCGCGATATTTGCGGAAACGGTAGGGGTTAAATAATTTAACTTCAATATTTTTATGTTGAGAAAGTGCGAGTAACACGCCTTCCATCTTTTTAGCATTATTATCGTCAATTAATAAACGTACTTTAACACCACGATCAGCAGCACGAATAATTGCATGTAAAGCCAAAGCACCGACTTTATCGTTATCCCAAATATAGTATTGTAAATCTAAAGTCTTTTCGGCTTTATCAATCAGCCTTAAGCGAGCCGCGAGCGCTTCTAAGGGATCATTTAAAAGATGATAACCCGTTAAATTCGGATTTTTTTCACGTAAAGGCGTAATAATTTTTGAAAGAGAAGTTTGAGATGTATCGATATCTCGTGCGTACTGGATTGGTTCAGGGCTATGTTTGGGTAATGTGCTACAACCTGTCAAAGCCACAGCGAAACTTGAACATACGACTATAGAAGCTTTAATCAAAAAGCCTTTAGCCAGTTGATGAGTTTGAAGCTGTTTGGAATGAAAGGATTGTGCCATAATCAATACATACGATAAGGTGAGCTAGAGTATAATTCGTGCATATTGAAAGATAAATATTGAATTTGATTACTAGCAATCAATATAAGATAAGTCGAGAATCGTAATGTGGAACCCAAATTCAATCATCTTTTGTTTTTACTTTATTTTTTCAATACTTGCTCTCTGGGGAATTATTGAAGCCTGGGTTCATCAATCACGTACTGAAACGATTCATCCATTTAAAGCTTTTGTTCACTTACTTGCTTTTTATCTATCTTATCTTCTTATTCCACTTTGGTTCTTTAATTTATATGCCGGTTGGATAGGTTATTACTCAATTCATGAAACCATTTTTATCTTTTTATTAAGCGGTATTCTCATTTACGCACGTTTTATAGAGCCACATATGGTACGTGTCGATGTTCACCAATATCGTTTAAACCCAGATCGCCGTTTTGCTAAACCTGTAAAAGTCGCTTTAATTGCAGATTTACATATAGGCCTATTCTCTGGGCATGAACGTCAACTCAAAATCATTGTGAAAAAGCTTAATGAACAACAGCCAGACTTAGTAGTTGTGGCAGGAGACTGGACTTATGAGCCAGAAGATAAGCTAGTACAGGAACTGAGTGTACTTAAAGATATTAAAGCTCCAGTTTATTCAGTTCCAGGGAACCATGACGAGCAATATCCGGGTCCGCCTATTCAACAATTATTAAAAGATGCACTTCACTACAATGATGTAATGGATATTGAAGGAAAAATTGTTGAGTTTGATGAGTTCCGTTTAATCGGGATTGGTGACTTATGGGCAGGGAAAACCGATATGCGTTCAATGCCAGACTTACCTCAAGATAAACCATGGTTAATTCTTTCCCATAACCCCGATACGGTAGATATGGTTCCTAAATTACCTAATCGCCCTTTAATGTTGTCAGGTCATACACATGGAGGGCAGGTCGAACTTCCGTGGGTAACCAACTATATTATGAAAAAAGTATCAATTTTAGGCCATAAACGTGGTTTCTATTCGCATGAACACGCCGATGTATTTGTTACCGTAGGAACAGGTATGGTTGGAATACCATTAAGATTTCGTGTACCACCTACTATTGATATTATTGAACTTGTATAAAATAAAAAAGCCAATCACAAAGGATTGGCTTTTTTATAATGGAAAATTTAAGGAATAATTACGATAGCAACACGACGATTAATTGCCCGATTTTCATTGGTAGTATTCGGTACATACGGTTGAGTTGAACCACGTCCAATAACGTAAATATTTTCCTTTTTAAAACCGTGAGTCAAGAATAGGTTCGCAACACTTTGTGCACGTTCTTCAGATAACTTCTGGTTGTATTCAGGATTACCTACATCGTCAGTATGACCAACGATTTTTAATTTATTCAAATCATATTTATTTAATTGATTTGCTAAACGTGTAAGCTCTGCTTCATGACTTTGTTTTAATGTTGCATCATTAAAATCAAATAATAAGCGTTCTGGTAAACCTAGAGTCCAGCCTTCATTAGTAAGTACAAACCCCTCTTTTTTTAGCATTTTTACTTGACGATATTTCAAAGGACCAAAACTCAAACAGCCTGCAAGCGCAATGCACAGCAATGCAATAAAGGAGAGTTTCAAAGATCTTGTATTCATAAATTAGCCTAAATTTAATTCTCTGGTTTATAAATAAACCAATGTTGCTCAGAAGTCTTAGCCTTATACATCGCTTGATCTGCTTGCATAATAAAATCTTCTGGACTAGACGCAAATTGGGATAAAGCAATCCCTACACTAAAACTGAAATAAATCGTTTGATCATTTAGATGCAAAGGTTCTTTACAGCTTTCGAGTAAATTTTCAGCAATAGATATTAAATGATCGGCATGCGTAATGGAATGCAAAATAACCGCAAATTCATCACCGCCTAAACGGGCAATAAAATCTTGATGACGTAAACGCGTTTGTAACCTTTTCGCCATCTCTTTTAAAACTTCATCACCAGCTAAATGCCCGAACTGATCATTAATTGATTTGAAGTTATTGTTATCTATAAACAATAAGGCTGACTTATTATCAAAATCCTTATCTTCAAACATATCTAATAGTATTTGATAAAAATAATGTCTATTCGGTAATAGGGTCAGCTGGTCATGATGAGCTTGAAACGATAATTTACGATTTTCCTTTTGCAGCTGATTATCCCAAATCTGAATTTCTTCAAGTAACTCATTAAAAACTGTATTTAGATCTTGAAACTCTTTAATTCGGTTATAAGGAAAACGAAGGTTATAAGCTTTTTGTTCACTCACGATTTGAGCAATATTTGTGAGTGGGTAAATCGCTTGCATAATTTGACGATAAGTCAAATTCACTGACCACCACAATGCACAAACAATAAATAGCATCGCAATAGCAAGGCCGACCATAATCATCTTTAAAAATTGCAATATTTTTTCAGAGCTACCAAAAAGGGTGAGTTCACCTACATTCTGTTGATGATGATAAATCGTTAAATGTACCGGCTCATTTAAAAACCAGTGATCAAACCATTTCTCTAAGACTGAAGTTTGACTCGACAACTTAAAACTTTGAGCAATCAGGTGATGTTCAGAGTCATAAATATGAATCGCTCGAATAGAGTGATCATTTGTGTATTCATTTAAGATTTGTTCGATCGTGATCTTATCGTTAAACACAACGGCAGGCTGAATACGCTCAAGAAGAGTATGGCTAAGTAATTGCAAATTTTGTTTTGCATAAGTTTCCATCGTAAAAACGGAAATTGATACAAATGTAAAAGAGCAAATAAAAAAAGTTATAGCAAAGATCGTAAATTGAGATTTTCTAAAAAGTGCATGTAGCGAAGTGGATTGATACAACTTAGATATCATAATCCTTACTCCGCGTTCTTAGCCAAGAGTAAAACCCTTGGATCAATATGGACCTTGGAATGGCTTAATGCATCTAAGTTAACTTTAAAAGTGGTGTAATTATTTTGATTATATAAACAAAAGATACTACCAACTTCACATTCTGGATTATTAATACTTAAAGAAAGCAAAGAACGATATGGATAATTCTGAATTAAGTTTTGCTGCTGCTGAGGTGGTGTGGTAGAGAAATAAACAGCTTGGCAATGCGATTTAGAAAAATCTTTAGCATTAACGGTTTGTACACGATAGTTATAAGATAATTGTTGAATATAAGACTGGAAGGTAGAAGTAATTGATGCATTATCAATTACGCAAAGAGTAGGCGTGCTTACATTCTCCCATTTGCTATAACTTAAAATAGATAAAGTGAGCACATAAAAGTTATGTTTTGAATTGGCATAAGCAGGCCCACTCGTAGCAAACACTACAAGTATGCAAAATAATACTTTCTTAGCGGAGTGCCACATGGTGAGTTAATGCCAAATCAATTGCACGAATAATCTATTCTACATGAAGTTGAATAACTAAAAAAAGTTTAATATCTCATCTAATATCTAGTAAAAAGCCTAAAAAACGACCGCTTGATATGAAATGCTAGAAAAAGGGGTTGCAAAGGGAGA
>NZ_JAWVAV010000040.1:0-30177 GCF_033599315.1 Acinetobacter sp. OYA S30 | reverse complement strand
TCTGTTTTTAGCGCTCAATTTAAGAGTGACGGCATGTCTATCTCTTTTATATACAACAAAAAATTATTTTAAGCGGTATAACTATGCCAAATTTAGAAGCTTCATTTAGAGCACTTAGAGTGCTTCACACAGCAAGAGATTTATTTAAACAATACGGATTTCACAAGGTTGGTGTCGACCGAATTATTGCTGAGTCCAAAATTACCAAAGCCACCTTTTACAACTATTTCCACTCTAAAGAAAAACTCATTGAAATGTGCTTAACCTTTCAAAAGGACGGGCTAAAAGAAGAAGTATTTTCTATTATTTATTCATACCGTGAACTTATGGTATTTGATAAGCTCAAGAAAATCTTTTTTCTGCATGCCAACCTCGAAGGGCTGTACCGTTTACCTTTACAGGCCATTTTTGAAATTGAAAAGTTTTATCCCACTGCCTACAAGGTGGTAGTTGATTATAGAATCTGGTTGGTGACCCAAATACATCAATTACTTTTAACCATTAAAGTCACAGCTACACTCGAAGACGCCTATATGTTTTTGTTTGTGATTGATGGGGCAATGGTCCAGCTTTTGAGTAAAGATAGAATAGATGAACGAGATAAATTATTAGATTATTTTTTAATAATGATGTCCTAGATTAAAAATAAAAGCCCCGATAATGGGGCTTTTATAATGTTAGTTACTAACTAAAATCTCAATTACCACTTATGGCTATAAGTCACTTTTAATGTCACACCATTTGCAACTAAGTGACTGGTATTATCGCTTGTTCTTAATAATTGGCTATATAGAGGATAGTACTTGCGGTTAAACATATTCTCTAAACCAATCGTCATGGTGTCTTTTTTATTAAGTGCAAAGCTACTGATTAAATCTGCTGTTGTATAAGATTTTACATCGTAGCGACCAAAACTATTCTTGCCGTTTAGGCGGTAATCTTCTGAACCGAAGTAAGTGGCTTGTAAACGGTTTGTCCAAGTTTCTGTTGGGCTATAAGAAATATAGCCTGTGAGTTTTAATGGCGGAATACGGAAGCCTGTCATGTCTTGCTCAGCACCATTTTGCGGTTTTTCACGGCCTTTCATCCATGTAACACTACCACCAGTTCCCCAAACATTGGCATCGTCCAGATAGTCAAAAGTTGCTTCAACACCAGTGACTTTTTCTTTAGTTCTAGCGAGGACTAAACCATTGTTGAATGATTGTACAGCACCAAGGTCAGAAGTAGAGCGGAAGACCGCTAAGCTTGAAGAGAAGTTATTGAAATTTCCTTTCCAGCCCAACTCGTAGTTATCTACTTTTACAGGTTCTAAGAATGACGAACCAAGGTTAAAACCTTCACCAGCATTACGAATAATTAAACCTACATCAGGTAATTGAAAACCTTGGTTAAACGATGCATAAATTGAATGTTGGTCGTTTGGAGAGAAAGTCACATTAGCATTGTACAACCATGCATCAGCTTTCACTTTTCCGCCCTGAACGGTGTAAGGGTTAGTTTTGCCTAATTGTGATAATGGAACAAAGCTATCAATTTGGGCATAGCTGTCTTCATAACGCGTACCAGCTTCTGCCGACCATTGGTCATTAAAGCGATGCTTTAACTGTAAAAAACCACCAATACTTTGTGTGGTGAGTTCAGGTAAATAAATAAGTTTGCCAATTTTTACAAACTCTAAGCCACCAGATTGGTCATAAATTTTTTGATCAAAAATATCTAAAGGCATTTCGCTCTTTTCGCGGCTAAAGTCACCACCCCAAACCAATGAGGTGTCACCTAAAAACTCAAGTGGTGTAGTCACAGTTAAGCGGCTACCGAGTACATTATTTTCTTGATAGATCTGATCGACTTGTCCACCACGATTTGCATTTTTTCGTGCATCAAATGGTGAAAAACGAGTAAAGAAGTCGCGGTAATAAATTTGGGCATCAACCTTATTGCCAAAAAAGTCTTTATGGTTATAAGTTAAATTGTATATCTGGTTTTCGTTTTTATTTTGGTCTTTTAGCTTTAAGCCTTTAATGGCTTTGGCTGGTACAGTTCCGGCAGGGGCATTCTTCACACTTGGGTCAGATGCATAATCTGAATCTTGCTCGGCATTATAGTAGTTTGCAGCAAACTGGACATATTGGTTGTCATCAATATGGTAACCAAGCTTACCGCCGATGCTATAGCCATCAGAATCATATAAATCACCCTGACTTGGTTCTGGAGCAACACGGTCACCACTTGCATCGTACGGACTACCAATACGTTGGTAACCAAAGTCGAGTGCATAGTCAAAAGCGTTAAAGCTGCCTGTGAAATATTGATGAATATCGCCACTTAAAGCATTAGAACGGAAATTTGTTAAAGGTGTTTGTAGCCCAACGACTGTTTTGGCGGTAGGTTCGCCACCAGCCGCTTTCGTGGTAATTGAAATAATACCGCCAGAAGCGCCACCACCATAAATTGCGTTACTACCGCGAATGACTTCAATGTTAGCAATACTTTCAGGGTCGATAGCTGAAAGACCTCTTGATGTGTCACGTGTCAGGTTCATTGGAACACCATCGACCAAGATGAGGGCATTACGGCCCCGTAAAGTTTGACCATAATCGGTAATGGTTCGGCTTGAGTCGGAAAGGCCCGGTACGGCTTTAGCTAAAACAGTTGCAATATTTCCAGATGAACCATTTCTTAAAAGTTCAATTTGTTTTTCATCTAGCTTGGCCACTTGTTTGGCAGATGTAGAAAGTTCATCTGCACGTGAAGCGGTGATTGTAATTGTAGGGAGTGCTTCAGGCTTTTTTTCAGCATCTGTTGTCTCAGAAGGCGAGGCTGCAAAGGCCGAGTTTGAGAGAAAGATGGCTCCTCCAAGTGATAGAAGTGGAATGATATTTTTTGCTTCAGACTTCCTAGTAAAAAGTTTATTACTTTTTATCTTATTTCCCATTTTCTCGCCCTGAGAGTGATTGTAAATTCGTCGAATTATAAATGAGAATGATTGTATTTCACAATATCGTTGTTTAACAAAATGAATAAAATTCAAATTTATGAAATGTTGTGTAGAGAAAGCTGGGCCGTCACTCTACACATTTGAAAATTTATGAAATTTCCTTATAGGAATTCAAATGATTTTGATGAGCACGACGAATGATGCTGCGGTCATCACCAAGTACAAAAAGCTGGACAGACTGTTGTTTCCAAGCTGCAATATCTTCTGGCTTTCGGGGAATAGCGCAGAAATGCTTTTGACTATTTTTAGTCTTCGCATACATCTTTTGAACTTTTTCTTTCACTTTTGGATGACTAGATTGCCACGGCATTCCCATAGATTGTGAAAGGTCGGCAGCACCTTCCAGAATAATATCAATGCCTTCAACTTTTAATATTTCATCTAGTTGTTCAAGTCCTTCTAAACTTTCAATCATGGCAACGACAACTGTTTCGTTCGCTGCTTGTTGAACGAAACTCGCTAAATCGTCCATGCCGTATCGATTTAACCTTGTCGAATTAAGGCCTCTTTGCCCAAGCGGCATATAATGACAATAGTTTACTGCTTCTTGGGCCTGTTTAGCATTTTCAATACGGGGAAAAACAATACCTGTTACCCCTGCATCGAGCAGAGGTAGAACTAAATGGTTGGCGTTTAACGGCACTCTTACAAAGACATCAAGACTCATGGTTCTAGCGGCTAAAATCATGGTCTCGACTTGAGACGTACTAAATAAAGTATGTTCCAAGTCGATAATAATAAAGTCGTAGCCCGCAAGTGCCAGCTGCTCAACATTAACCGGTGAAGCTACGGAACAAAATATTCCGTAGAGCGTCTCGCCATTTGCTATTCGTTTCTTAAAAGAAATCGAATGCTTATTCATATTCAATTTCCTTAATGAGACTTAGCGGGTTTGGTGTGGTTTGTACTCTTAGGCGAATTTCCGGAAGGAAACGGCGGCTTGCGAGCTGTTCAATATCAATGGTGTCATCTGTAAAGTTAAACAATTCATATCGCTCAGCAAACTCTGGATGAGCTTCTTTATGTTGATTGATGATGGTTCTTAACATAGTCCAGAATTTGATTTCATCGAAGTTATAATGTTCATTTAAGAAAATTGCTAACTCTGCCAGATTTACAAACCAAAGCGCATCTTGAGTAAAGTCTCTTAACTCATTTGGAGAGTGGGTTTCCAAGAACGAGTTCGGGTTAATCTTGGCGTGTTCTTTTGGCGCATCTTGTAAGTTTGGTAAAAGCCCCGGCTCGCGTAAAAGATGACGACTAAAACGGATTCCATCGTGGAAATCTTTCAATGCAGCTTTGACTGGTAGGCCATTTTTATGAATCAGTACCATGTTTTGTGCATGTGACTCTAAAGCGAGGCCGTGGCACCATAGAATATGCATGATTGGTAGATAAGCATTGGTGAGTAATTTTTCTAACCAGAACTCAATACCGTACTCTTGAATCCACTCATCGATTAGCGGTTTTTGGTCCGTATCAACTTGCATTAGCCCCGTTACAGGCGTTGCTGATTCGCCTTCTTTTAAGTAGCTGTAAATACTTTCGCGCCAAATGCAAGCCAAAGCACCATATTGAACAGGAAGGGCAATCTGTTGGTTAACTGAAAGACCACCAATTTCTCTTAAAATAACAGGCTTACGCTGTTTTTCTAAAATATGGTCTTGTTCAACAATGTTATAAAGCCAGTCACTCATTTTTGCCGCATTTTGAACGGTATGTGGCGCCAATACACGAGAGGTAGAAGTATTGACCAAGTTCATTGCCAATTTAAGAGAAAGCGCCGAGATATCACTAATATTTGATAATGTGCGAATGGACTGCTGTGGTAAATAAGTCGGACCTTCAATATCTAACGGAATGATCAGTTGGTTGCTGATTGCATCTTGATAATATAATTCAATAATTTTATCCCACTGCCACGGGTGAATTGGGGTGAGGATATAATCTTTAAAATCTACATTTTCCTTTTTCAATTGATCGTTAATGGCTTGTAGATCTTTTTCTGAAAAATGCTGTTTATAAAGCTGCTCTAAGTTAATGGTTTCGCTTAAAACCAGCTTGCATAAACTGTTATGAGTTGCCACCCATTGAACCGTAAAACCTTCAGAAAGCTCAGGTGCATATTTTTGGTTTTCTTTTAAATCAAAGCCGATACGGGATTTAAAGCTTGGATGATATAAATGCGCATTGGTGATGCGTGCTTCTTGTTCTAGGTAAGGCAAGGTTCTTAAAGGTTGGGCAGGTACTTGGCTCAAAGTCTGAGCATGTTTAACATAAGTTAAATTGAGTTCATCATTAAAGTTTTGCCATTTCACAGGATCAGCTTCAATAATATTTTTTAGATCGGTAAGTAATGCTTTTAAGTTAGGGCGAGTTTCAGTGCCTAAAGTAATATCAGAACGGACTAAACTTGAAGGATTTAGCTTAATTCGTTTAAAACTGAAATGTCGTTTAGCCACGCAAGTATAAAAAACGGTATCGGAAATATAAAACTTGATCTGACCTTTAGAAAACTCGTATTTAAAAGTATTTTCAAAAATGAGTGCTTCTAATAATTGGCCCATCACGCGATTTTCCGCGAGGGTTTTATAATTGGTTTGTTGTGTTGGTTGAAGAGGGCAAAGCGCTTCTGCGCCGCGATATTTATAAATAGGGTTTTCAACTTCAATCCAAATTGGATTGCCACCACTGTGGTAAAGCGTATTTAACATATTTGCCTTGATTGGTAATGTGAGTGAATGAATTAATAAATCGCGATATTGCTGTCCTTTGGCGCTAAAATTTTCTTGCGTGAGCGTAAGGCGTGTGGCTTGCCAAAGTTCAGACTCTTCAATCACGGTAACTCGTGCAATTGCACTGATGAGATGAGCAATGTGATTGATCACGAGGTAATATTTTAAAAAGATCCATGCATCTTTCTGAGAGAACCAAACGGTACTATCTTCAGAAATAGATGAGTCGTCTTCTATCATTTCTGGAACAATGCTAATGCCTTCCATGTCTCGAAGAATAAGGCGATGTGGATAGCTGTTTTTAAATTCCATTAAACTGTTTTGCATGTGCGCTTCTACGCTAATGCCTTTATTTGCAAACAACTCAATTAATGGAATGAGTGAAACTTTAACGTACTGTTTCCACCAGAAAGTAATGAAGTCTTTCGCATCTTTCGATTGTAAGTTTTGGTTGGGTGCCGCTTGCTGAATAATGCTTAAAAGCGGGATTTCATGGTTTTCGTTTTCTTCAACCAAGCCGCCCAGCATTCGGGTATTTTCTAATACCTCTGGCGGAAGTCCCGCTCTATAAATAATGCCAAATGAACTTTCAAGCTCTGGAATTTTGACTGTTTTTGCTTCTAACTCCGGCAGAATCACAAAGTCAGGATATTGCTCATTAATTTTGTGATTAATAATAATTTTGCTCGCATCAATCGCGCGTTCCATTTCATCCATTGGGTTATTACGAATGAAACTGGTAATTCGCACATCAATGGAAAGCTTTAAAAATAGGTTCGATTGAGGTAACCACACGGTACGAACGGATGAAGTTGGCCATACGGTTTGACCTAATGCACCCAGATAAATAACGTCTTGGCTATCTAGATGTTTCTTTAAAGACGGATGTTGAAGTAAGAAGTTGGCTTGCCACGGATGGGTTGGCATCAGTTCATAATTAGTGAAGTTCTCTTGCAAATGCTCTTTTGCAGCTTCTAAAACTTCATTTTCAATATGATGAGAAGGTTCGGTTTCGCTAACTAACTTTTGGATTAAAGAAGAATGAATTGCAAAGTAGTGGAGTTGGAAACTTGCACCTAACTCAGGGCTATACTTTTTCATGTCTTCTTTAGAAAAACCTAAATTGGCTTTAGAGGTCACATGAAAAGGGTGCCCATATAGCATGCCTTGTTCAGTAGCCTGAAAACCACTAACTACTTTAGATGCCGTTTGAGATGGCTTATTTTCTAAAAAGAATTTTGTATTCTCGATACTATTTACAATATCGGAGTACAGGTTCTTATTTTGGTTTTTATCTTTAAATAGACTATTTAGCTCATCTGTAATGAGTTTCACTAATTTTCTAGGATTGGTTAGCGAGTCAAAAGTATTTTCGCTTAAGTTTTGTAGAAAAAAACCACGTTGATATCTATGATAACCAGTGGTGGATAGATGCTGAACTGCGCCATAAATAATCGTGTTAGATGCATTAAACGTATAAGCAAAATACAGTGTGTCTGGGCGCTCTGCATACAGTGTGAATAAAGGAGAGTCTTGAGAGGGAATAATGTGCTCTTCAAGATTCACTTTAAGTTCACGAAAGAAAGTATTCAGGTACTGTTCGAAAAGTTTATAAGACCATGCATCGGTTGTAATAATTGAGTTCATTCTTGTGCCTCTTCTAAAATTGTATCCATTAAGAATCTGTTCAAAATCACCACCAATCCCGCACCGATAAAAAATAGTGAGGTGCAGATTAATGCAGCGGTAATATTGAAAAATGAGTAGGTGAGCGTGATGGTGATTGGGCCAATAAGCTGTCCTAAGACAAAGGCACTGTTCGAAATACCAATCACTTTTCCTTGGCTTTGAGCGCCAGCTTTTAAAGAAATTGTGTGTAAGATCGAAGGAATCAGGGCTGCAAAGCAAAAGCCTTGTATGAGTCGTAATACAAGAACCAGCCAGATATTCGAAACCCAAATCAATGCGAAAATCGTGATACCGCAAATTAAAGACGCGTAAATGAAGTTATTAAAAGAATCTCCTTTATCATCATTTCTTTTTCCCCAATAGGTTGCAGCAATAAAGGCTGCTCCCCATGAAAGCGCATGAATTGTTCCCGTTAAACTCGCAGCAGATAATGATGAATGAGTACTCTGGCTTATTTCACTAATGTATAAAACGAAGCAAGACACTAGACCAAAGCCGCCCGCTTGAACCAAAATGCCGGCGCTTAACCATGAAAAAATCGTTCTATCAAAGAAAGCTGGAAACTTAGATTTTTCTTTGGTTTTTGTGACCTTTGTTTTAACGGGATTGGTTAATACAAATGACGCAATCAAAATTAAGGTCATCACAACAAATGCTGTTGCGTTGAGTAATACTTCAACCCGCCATTGATCCATAAATATCCCGCCGAGCACGGGACCACATAAGCAAGCTAGCGCAACACTACTTTGTAGCTGCCCAAAAGCGGCACCTCGTTGTTGTTCATTAGAAAGATATGAAACGTAAGCATTTAAAATCACAGAAAGACCGCAAAACCCGAGTAAAATTCGCGCGAAAATAAATAGGTATAAATACTGGGCGCTCGCCATGAGCAGTATTGAAATACAGAAACCAGCCAGAGAAAGTAACAAGGCTTTTTTATGGCCGAATATGTCGGATAAGTGGCCAACAATTGGTGCTGTAAATAAGCTGCCAATAGCCGGAGCTGCGAGTGCCAAACCTGCCCAGATAGTGGGAGCACTCATATGCGCCGTCAGTTTTTCCATATAAAGTGGCATGATTGGAATCAGCACCATGAGCCCGAAAGTGGAAAAAAACTGACAGAGCAAAATAATGAAATGATCTAGGCGAGATGAGCGCATGATTTAGATATCCATGGTCTCATAGCTGGAAGCAGATAAGCTGTGATAAGGGTTTGGCGTAGTTCCAATTTTACTTGGCATGCCTGTTGAGTCACTTTCTTGCGCAAGTAAAGGCGTAAGTAGCTGTTTGAATGGCCAAGTCGTATTGTCAAAAAGATAGGTTTGAATTTGCGATTTTGTTTGTTCTGAAATAGGTTGGGTTTCTACAAAATCTTCAATAATGTCTTGAACCATCTCCCAAAAATCGCTTTCTGTACGATCCGTATATTTCAAGGTAGCTAAAGCAATCGGGTAGAGGTTAATTTGAATTCCTAGGGTAATGAAGTAATTAAATAAGTCTTCATTTTTAGTAAAGATAAGATTGTTCGGCGTGCTGGTATCGATGGTATAAATCGGAGGAGTAAAACCACTTTCTTCAATGGCTGTGGTACATATTCTTAAGGTATCGTGGTCACGTAAAATAAAGCATTTCAACTTATTATTTTCATAACACACCATGGTGTTTTGCCCGTGGCATTCAGGCATGATGCCTTTCGCCCAAAGCGTTAAGAATGTTTGAATAAAATGACCACTTAAGTCTTTTAGTAATGACCATTTGTCACCTTCAACGCCTAAAGCTTCCCAAGGGTCAACATACGTACAGCTTAAAGCTGACATAGTGATTGGAGTAACGTTTTGGTCTCGGCAAATATCCGGTAAATGTCGGACTTGGCAACCGATTACACCTAAATTTTTTACAATCGGCTCTTGTTTACCGAGTACCCACCAATGTGTTTCATTACTTAAAAAGAGACGATTTTTTAATAAAGCAGTTTCATTAATGACGTCATTTAAAAAATCATAAGCCGTATGACCATTCATTAAATAACGACTTGGCATGGAGCGGATTGCACCTAATGTTTTGGCATTGGTTGAAAGTTTTAAATGCAGAGTCGGGTTTGTGTTGTGAATAAGCGTTCTTAAAGAAGAGGTCGGTAAACCAATGGTGGTGACATGGTTTAGGTCAATACCGTCGTACTTATTTTCTTCAAACTTTAAATAGCGATGTTGCGTCTCTAACAAAGGCAGGGCTAAGTAATCCTCTGAAAGCTCAGCCATTTTGTCAGCAATAAGACTTTCCTCTACTTCTGATAACAGAAGCTCTTTATGAGGAATCGATTCCATATTGTTGATCACGTCACGTTTCTTAAAAGCCCACCAGTACACCTCAATTTCTTTTTGAGTTGTGAGTGGTGCAAGTTCACCTTTTGAGTGAGCAAACGGATGAAATGGACGATCAGCTACCAGCGATAGCAATTCACTAGTAATCAAAGGCGAAGAAAATGAAAGGGCTGATTTTAAAATTTGAGGAATTTTTTCAGCCGTTACTAAGTTATCTAGCCAATAATTAATCGCTTTTTGATGGTGTGGAGATGGCCACCAAGTTGCTTGGGTTAAATAGTTAAAAACTTCAGAAATAGAAATTTTAGAAGTTGTATTGCTCAACAGGTTATGAAGCAAAACTTCGGGTTGGGTGACATAGAAAGGATTTACACCATCTACTTTTAAACAGTTGAAATACAGTTCCAACTCATCATTGAGAGTAATTGCCAGATAAGGCTTTTTATAGGAAATATGATCTCTAAAATCTCCATAATTCTCCATGTAGAGTGCATCTATCGTTTTTTGTAGTTGTGCTGTGTAAATCCGATCTAACATTTTAGTTATTCCTATTCTTATAAAAGCGGTAGAACCGTGCCAACGTTTTGTTCTTGGGCAGCATTGAAGAACCATTTAGCGCAGACAATATCGTCAATCGCCATGCCCATTGGGTTGAGCAAAATGATTTCATCTTCGTGTTCGCGGCCATTTTTATGGCCAATAATGATATCGCCAAGTTCAGCATGTAGTTTTTCACGGCTGAATAAGCCATCTTCAACCAACACATTGATGACTTTCTTTTCTCGGTTTGATTGGTCCCAGTCATCTACAATCACTTTGTCGACTTTTAAGAAGACTTCGGGCTCAATGTCCATAATTGAAATATTTGAAACAAAGCAGCCTTTTTTAAGCCACTCAAATGGAATGTAAGGCTTATCTGAGACTGTGCAGGTAATGAGGACATCTGCTTGTTGAATTGCAGACTTAGCACTGTCATGAATTTCAATTTCTAGATTCGGATATTCTGATAAAAACAACGCTTTGAGTTTTTCAGCTGCTTCAGGGTTTACATCAAATAAATGTACTTTTTTCACTTGAGCATATTGTTCAAGTACAGTCTTAATTTGCATTTGAGCAATTGGTCCGCAGCCAATCACGGTAATGTCTGAAAAGTCTTTTTTTGCTAGATACTTAATCGAGACACCAGTAATTGCCGCAGTTCGCATTGCACTGATGAGGCTGCCTTCCATCACTGCAACTGGATAATTTGTTTCTGAGTCATTTAAAACAATCAGTGCGCTGGCACGGGGAATATTGAATTTTTTAGGGTTATGTTGTCTTGAGCCAATCCATTTGATTCCGGCAATCGGGTCATTGCCACCTAAATAACAAGGCATTGCGATAATACGGTCGGCAATATGGTCTGCACCTTGCCAGCGGAGATAAGGTTTTAAAGGTTGAACAAACTGTTTATTTGCATGTAGGGTTAAACCTTCAGTAATCGCTTCAATAAATGAATTACTATGATTTGCGCCAAGATTTAATAAATCTGATTGACTTAAGTATCGAAGGGTAGCCAAATTGCTCATGAATATGTCCTAAGGAGAAGGTTAAACAACATTTTGTAAAGTAAGGTTTTCTTGGCGTCGTAAGTTTCGATTGAAGTGACGCTTCTTGATCATTTCGAACCATTCATCTTCATAAACCAGATCTAGATAACGGTCGCCACGATCAGGCAACAGCGTTAAAACGCATGAACCCTCGGGAATGGTTGGAATCAGTTTTTTGATGGCTGAAATAGATGAGCCGCTCGAACCACCTGCAAAGATTCCTTCATACTCAAGAAGTTCTCTGCAACCGAGTGCCGACTCATAGTCATCGACATAAATGACATCATCAATTTCATTGGGGGAGAGCAGTGGTGGAACAGTACTTGCTCCAATCCCAGGAATTTCGCGTGGACCAGATGTGCCGCCGAACAATACGGAACCGACAATATCGACCGCGATTACTTTTAATTCTGGAAATCTTTCTTTAAGACGACGAGATACGCCCATAATCGTGCCAGAGGTACTTGCTCCAATCACGAGGTAATCAATCTTGCGATCAATTTGATTTAGGATTTCTTCTGCTTCTCCAAAATAATGGCTTTTCCAGTTATTCGGGTTTGCATACTGATTAATCCAAACGGCATTTGGGAGTTGCTGGCAGAGTCGTTTTACAGTGTCAATTCTGGTTTTTAAATAACCGCCGTTTTGGTCTTTTTCAGAAACCATTTCGATATTGGCCTTGTAGAGCTTCAACATTTGTAAGTTTGCTGAGGCAATTTTCGGGTCAATAACGGCAGTGAATTTCAGTCCATATATTTTGCAAGCCATTGCAAGTGCAATAGCTAAGTTCCCTGATGAACTTTCAACAATATGACTATCTTTATTAATTACTCCAGATTTCAGACCTTCCTGTAGCATGAATAATGCTGGACGGTCTTTAATACTTCCTCCTGGGTTTAACAATTCCATTTTCGCAATCACTGAGACAGATTGATGCGTGAATAGCCTTGATAATTGTAGTAGTGGCGTTTTACCTATGCAGTCGAGAATATTTTCATGGATCATGGTAGATCTTCTCAGGTTTTTATGTGCTGTGAATGATAATGATTATTAATTGAATTATCATTACGTTTTATTCCAAGATTGTTGCTGTTTGTAAATTAAAAAAAGGGGGAGTTAGAGGAATTTTCACTAAATTTTTTGATCTAATTGTTTGAATAATAAAATTTATATTTTACAAAAGCTTAAATTAATAAATTTTTTTAAGTATAAGCAGATAGGCAAGAACTTACTGTTTTATAAAAATTGAACATAGCAGCAAAAAGAACTTTTTATTGTCCTCAATAAAATAAATAAGTCATTAAGAAAGTTTTTTAGTATTAAAAACTCTCTATTAAGAGAGATCTTATTGAAACAAAAAATAGCATTCTGATAAACGAAAAGTCCGTGAAAATAGAGCCAAAATATTAAAGCTATTTTATTGTCTAATTGAATAGTAGTGATCAGCTTTTATCTAATTTTACGATTGAATATTACTTCCTTGTTGTATTTATGACGACATATGTAAACAAGCCTTAATCTATAACACATGAACACTTTAAAATTATTGAAAATAAAGTTTTAAGGTGTAGGTTTTGGATTTTTTTAATTTTTATCGTGATCTTCAAGGTGAGTTAAGCAACTATCCTTGGCTAGAAATGCTGGTTTCGCTCACACTTTTGATCCTGTTTGCTGCATTAGCAAATTTCATTGCCAAAAGAATTATTGTTCGGGGAATACGTCATTTAGTGACTAAAATTAAGTCACTCAACCAGTCGGTTTTTGCCCAGCATAGTGTCATTAAGCGATTTGCCAATATTGTGCCGGCCATTGTCATTATGAATGGTATTACTACCGTTCCGCATTTGTCGGAAAAAGCGATTGCTTTGGTACAGATGGGCGCACAAGCATTCATTTTCCTTACGATTGCGCTCACCATTAGTGAATTATTAAATATATTTAATTTAATCTATCAGCGTAATCCAAAATCTAGAAACAAGCCGATTAAAGGTTACTTGCAACTCGTTAAACTCATTATTTTTGTTGTTTGCGGATTAATGATTTTGGGTACATTCCTGAAAAAGGATGTATTTACGTTGTTGGCTGGCTTCGGTGCAATGGCAGCCGTATTAATGTTAGTTTTCCAAAATACAATTTTGTCATTGGTCGCGAGTGTACAAATTGCCTCTTATGATATGGTTCGTATTGGGGACTGGATTGAAATGCCATCGCTTAATGCTGATGGTGATGTCATTGATATTTCATTGCACACGGTGACCGTTCAAAACTTTGATAAAACATACACCACGATTCCAACCAATAAACTAGTGACAGACACTTTTAAAAACTGGCGTGGTATGAGTAATGCGGGCTGTCGCCGTATGAAGCGTTCTCTTTATATCGATCAAACTAGCGTGCACTTCATGACCGAAGAAGAGCAACAAAAACTCAAAGATTTCTTATTACTAGATCAATACCTCAATGCCAAGCAATCTGAGATTGACGAATTTAATAAGCATTTAGGTAGTCAGTCACGTTATAACAAAAGACGCTTAACCAATATAGGAACATTTAGAGCATATGTTGAATTCTATTTGCGCCAGCATAAGGGTATTGCTCAAAATCAAACGCTTATCGTCCGCCAACTACAACCAACGAGTGAAGGTCTACCATTAGAAATCTATGCATTTACCAATACCACCGCATGGGTTTCTTATGAAGCAATTCAGTCCGATATTTTTGATCATTTGATTGCGATTTTGCCTGAGTTTGGCTTAAGAGTGTATCAGGCACCTTCAGGGCATGATTTTCAGAAATTAACAGTAGAATAAACAACTGTTAGTGTGCTATCTATTTTATTTTCAAATAGATAGCATCTTTTTAATAATTTTATACATTAATTTATAACTATTCTTAGAAAATTATTATTAA
This sequence comes from Acinetobacter sp. OYA S30, assembly GCF_033599315.1. Taxonomy (NCBI): domain Bacteria; kingdom Pseudomonadati; phylum Pseudomonadota; class Gammaproteobacteria; order Moraxellales; family Moraxellaceae; genus Acinetobacter; species Acinetobacter sp. OYA S30. The sequence goes on along the minus strand of NZ_JAWVAV010000040.1, from coordinate 15,932 downwards.
ATAGCTGTATAAGTTGACTTTGAAAGCTACATGCACATTGTAGCTTAAAAGATTTTAAGCAAACTCAATCTAAAACTTGCAGGAGTAAGGCTTAAGTAACAAATTTGACACTTTGAACAAAGAAAATACTAAATGTTTAAGAATAACAAACAATAAAGTTGCTTTACTAAGATTTGTTAGGTGAGTTGGAGTGTTTGAATGGCTACAGCAATTGAGAACAGAGCTAGACAACTTAAAAACGCTAAACGTGGAGGATATGCGCCAACCATTGCCAAAGACGTAAACAAACATAAAGTACAAAAAATAAGGAGAGCTCTAGACGAAGCCCGGCGATATGTGAGTGAACTAAATGACGAAACGGTTATCTTTGACGATCAGGACGCAAGGCAAAAGGCAGAAGGAGCCAAAGCAATTATTGAAATGTTTGAAGCAGCTTTAAGCGGTGCGTGAGCAGCATCAAACTAAAACATAATCATAAAAGACCTTGCTGAAGACACGGTTAACGTTCTAGCCCCTCGACTAGGCAACTTAGTTATTCAGCAAGGCAGTAAAATAAAAATAATTCAAATATTTCTATATTCTATTTTTTACTCAAAAAACCAAAAAAATACCGGTCAAATAATATTATTGATGAGCTTAATTTTTTTAGAAAATTATTACTAACTATAAAAATTTTTCGGAGTTAAAATGTGATGGATTTTACATTTCTATTCATTGCTGTGGTTCGTTATGGGAGTCAGTTTCAGAACACTCTTATAGATTACATTTGGTATTTCAATACTTACATATTGCAATAATATATTCATCATACTTCCCTAAAAGTCTGATCAATCGCGATGGTCAATATAAGAGGGAAGGAAATATGCCAAAATTTCTAATAATTGCCGAGAAGGTTTATAAAAAACTAGAAGAAGATAAATTGTTTTCAGATAACCTGATCGAACAACTAAATAACTTGGTCAGTATTATTCGTAAAGAGATAAAGGGAACTCCCTGTAAACTCAAATACAATTTTATCGATTTTGAAGAATGCCTAAGTAAACCTTTAAGTGAATGCACGATTAAACTCGACATGAGTTTAATGCCTAAATATAAAAATAAAGGTGAATATATTATGTGGCTAGCGAGCTTTATTGAAAGAATCACGGTTGGCGGGCAGCCAAAATTACCACCACTTTCAAGTATTGTGCCAGCCGACTTTAACGCAAAAAAAGAAGCTCAGACGGTAGTTGAAAATAAAAAAGCAGTATCGGAAGAAAATGCAAAGATGATTGTGAATTATTTTAATTCTGAAGAATATCAGAAAAATAATAAAAAAATAAATCTGGTTTAAAACCATATAAAAGTGTGTGTCCACCGCACTTTTATAATCGCTGGAAAATTTCAGCAACCGCCTTCTGGGGCGGTTTTCTTTTGCCATATACATACTTAAACAATTACATCATAAAAAATTCCATAACTTATCTGTATAGCATGTTAAGTTTTTCTACACATCTATAAAAATTACGGAAGGGTTTAAACATGAAATGTTCATATCAAGATCTAGATGGAAATATAGTCGAATTAACTTGTGAAAGTTATATACATATACCGTCAGGTGCCAGTGGAAACAAATTGGGAATAGATAATAGGGCAGAAGACTTAATACATATCACTGAAGATTTTAGTTTTTTTAAGAAAACAGAGGCAGATTCAATACCACTCTATCGATTCGCTGTAGATGCTAATTACAATGTTTTTAATAGCGATGAGCTACCGGCTTTGGCACAAATTGGAACCGATTGGAAAGTGCTTAATGAATAACTTTGCGATTGTTAGGTAGCCTATAAGCTAATGCTTTAATATTTTGTAAAATTTATCGAATAGTAAATATTTAACTTATCTTAATACAGGTATTATAAATAGCGAACTGAAAATATAGTCTAGATATTTATAGGCAGTTTTAGACTAGATGTTGATTATATAGAGAGAAAGAACATGAAGCGCCTTATTATATTATTTCTATTAGCTTATGCTACAAGCTCCTTTGCTCAAGTGCCATTCGAAGTCAGTAAAAGTTGTTTTGTAGTGAATGGTAGAAATATTACTGAGCCTTGCTTACTTTCTTCTACAAATAACTCGACATCTAACTTTGAAAGATTAACTTTTGCTAATACAAAAGTTTTTATTAAAGAATCAAATATTTGTTCAAATAACGATTCATGTGTTTCTGTAGGAAGTAATTTGTCGAATTTAAAAGATGCGACTATTTATTATCGTGATTTAAAGACTAAAAAAATTATTGAAAAACCGGAAAAAGATTCATGGACCTGTTTTAAGCAACCAATTGATAAATTAGACTTTTGTATTTCTTATAATTAATAAAATCTATTTTTAATAAAGAAAATTCTAAACTATTCTTGGGCATTAAATGCTTCATGGTAGCTTACATCACCTTTAGGAACATAATTTTGAAAACTTAAGGCTTGGAAGTATTCAGGGGGCACACCAGGTAGTTTTAGGTCAGGGTATGCCTTAAAACCAAAGCGACTGTAATACTTTGGATCACCTAATAAAACACAACCTTTTGCGCCTAATTTTTTTAATTTTTCTAAAGAGCTATTCATAAGCAATGATCCAATGCCTTGTCCTTGCTTATTCGGCGCGACAGAAATAGGTCCTAAGCCATACCAATTCTTTTCACCTGATGAAATTTGCACTGGTGAAATTGCCACATGCCCAACAATAGTATTATCTTCAACTGCAACTAAAGAGACTGTAAGTTGTTTGTGCTTTCTTAAATTATTAACAATAAAATGTTCAGTATGGCTCGTATGTTCAGCATTTAGAAATGCCGCTTTAGTCAATTCTTCAATTTCTTTAATATCTTCTTCTCGCTCATCGCGAATAAAAATATTCATCTTAAGTTTGATCCGTTTTTCTCAGCTACTCTTTTATTTTTAGCATCAATCGGCTTAGTTAGGAATAAATTTCAATCATAAAAACTTGTATAATTCATAAATAAAATAAATGAAAGTAATATTGATAATCAGTATCAAATAATAATTATTCTTTGTATTATTCATGTAATTTTTTAAAGCTACTTAAAGATTATGCAAAGGAATACGAAACACTTTCAAATTAATGCATTAGCACTTGCTATAGCAATGAGCACAATTTCAGCGCATGCAGAGACTGATCAGCAGACTTCGGAATATGGAACTCTTCCTACCATTAAAGTAAAAGCTGGAAGTGGCCAAGAAAATGAAAAAAGTTATATAGCAGGGAAAACAGATACAGCGGTTCCACTGGGTTTATCTGTTCGTGAGGTTCCACAATCTGTTTCTGTCATTACTCAACAGCGTTTACAAGACCAGCAATTGTCAACTTTGGTTGAGGTCGCCGAAAATGTTACAGGGGTAAGTGTCAACCGTTATGAAACCAACCGAGGTGGAATCTATTCACGTGGTTTTGTAGTAGATAACTATATTATTGATGGTATTCCCACCACATATAGCTTGCCTTGGTCTTCAGGTGAAATTTTCTCAAGTATGGCCTTATATGATCATATTGATGTAGTTCGAGGGGCAACAGGTCTTACATTTGGTGCTGGAAATCCATCTGCTGCAATTAATATGGTTCGTAAGCGTGCTACGAGTACAGAGCCAACAGCTAACGTAGAAGTGAGTGCAGGGAGTTGGGATAATTACCGTGTTATGGGTGATATTGCCAACTCCCTTAATCAATCAGGGACAGTACGTGGACGAGCAGTGGCCCAATATGAACAAGGCGACAGCTATACCGACTTGTTGTCTAAAGAAAAGCTATCTTTACTGTTAAGTGCTGAAGCAGATTTATCTGAAAATACCCTTTTATCGGGTGGGGTAACCTATCAGGAAGATGATCCGCGTGGACCAATGTGGGGAGGTTTACCTGTCTGGTTTAGTGATGGCACAAAAACGAACTGGTCTAAAAATACCACTACAAGTGCTGACTGGACACGCTGGAATGTTAAATATACCAACCTATTTGCAGATTTAACTCATAAATTTAATGATAGCTGGTCAGCTAAACTGTCTTATTCTCATGGTAAGCGTGATGCTAATTCTAAACTTTTATATGTTTCAGGTAGTGTAGATAAAAATACTGGTCTAGGGCTATCTCCTTATGCATCTGCGTATGACCTTGAGGTAGAGCAAGATAACGCTTCTTTGCAGCTCAATGGTAGTTTTGATTTGTGGGGCTTAGAGCAAAAGGTTGTTTTGGGTTATCAATATTCCAATCAGGACTTTACAGCATATGCTCGTTCAACTGATACAAAAATGGAAATTGGCAATTTCTTTGAATGGAACCGCAGCATGCCTGAGCCAGTGTGGAATGCACCTACACTCAATGAGAAATATAATATTGAACAAAATGCACTATTCGCTGCGACTTATTTAAATCCGATTGAGCCTCTAAAATTTATTTTAGGTGGACGTTTTACAAATTATGAAAAGAATATATATGGTCGTAATTCATCCATAAAATATGACCACGAATTTGTTCCTTATGCAGGTATTATCTATGATTTCAATGATGTCTATACTGCATATGCAAGTTATACCAGTATTTTTCAGCCTCAAGACAATAAAGACTTTGATGGAAACTATTTAGACCCGGTTGAAGGAAACAGTACTGAAGTAGGCTTAAAATCTGCATGGTTTGATGGACGTTTGAATGGTACTTTAGCGCTTTATCATATTAAGCAAGACAATTTAGCTCAGGAAGCAGGACAAGTTACTCGTAACGGGGTAAAAGAAACCTATTATCGGGCAGCAAAAGGTGCGACGAGTGAAGGTTTCGAAGTTGAAGTAAGTGGACAAATCACACCAGACTGGAATATTACAGCAGGTTATAGCCAGTTCTCTGCCAAAGATGCAAATGATGCCGATATTAATACCCAACTTCCACGCAAGATGATTCAGTCATTTACCACCTATAAATTACCGGGCAAATTAGAAAACATAACCGTGGGTGGCGGGGTAAATTGGCAAAGCAGTACTTATGTTAATGCTAAGAATCCGAAGAAAGTTATTGAGAAAGTTGAGCAAGGAGATTATGCACTTGTAAACCTTATGGCTCGTTATCAAATTACAAAAGATTTTTCGGCTCAGCTTAATATTAACAACGTATTTGATAAAAAATATTACGGTGTTTTCCCGGCGTATGGCCAAATTACTTTAGGTGCTCCTCGAAATGCGGCACTAACACTACAATATAAGTTTTAATGAAGTTATTTTTTTAAAGCACCTAAGGGTGCTTTTTTTATAATTCTAAAAAAGAGCTAAGTATCAAAATAGCACTGGTTTTCACCTCTATTTTTTACCATTTGATAAAATTATTTTTAACTAAAATTTTACCGTTCGTCTGCTAATTAAGATAACTAAGTCATGAATTTATATATGGAAATGTGATGGAGTTAACTTAAATTTATTTGCTTAAAAATTATACTAATTGATAAAAAATATAACTTGGCTATATTCCAAGAACATATTGCAGAGTTAGTAATATGCATTTCTAGGATGGAATAAAAATGAAAATAAAATTATCGAAAATAGTAATAGCCAGCTCATTATTGATATTTGCAAATATGAGTTATGCAGAGGGAGTAAAACGGTTTTCTGTCTCGGCAGGTTGGTTACATGTAATGCCTCAAGGTAAAGCTAATCCATTTAATATCAATACAAGTGTTAAAAATGGAACAGTTGCTAAAGTTGGAAGCATTTCGCCGACCAGTTTCTTAAAATCCGTTGATCCTAATGCTACAGAGGTAGATGTAGGCGGTGAACCTTTTAATCAAAAAGAGTTTCTTGAACTCGCTTTAAATGATGACTTTTTAAAAGGGCTCTTACTTGATGAAGAAGGCAATATAAAACCTGAAGTAGCAGGTGAGGCAACGATTCAAGGGTTAGAGCAGTGGCATCAAAATGATGCCGGCCTTGAAGTAGATGACACAGACACATTAGGGCTTATGTTTAACTATTACCTCAATGACAATGTGTCTTTACAATTTATTGGAGGCATTCCCCCTAAAGTCGATATTAAAGGCCAAGGTGAAATCTTGGCACCATTAAGCGGTGTCGCGTTGTCACCAAATGAATTAGTTAAAATTCTTTTTCCGAACGGCATTACCTTAGGTCAAGCAGTCCCGATTACTAACTTAGGCAATAAACCTAAAGCAGCTAGTGTTCGTGCTTGGACCCCTGCAATTGAAGCACAATATCAATTTGGGAAGAGTGGCGTGAACAAGTTTAGACCTTATTTAGGTGTGGGGTTAATGTATGCTCATTTTAATGATATTAAGCTAAATGACGAAATTCGTTCTGACCTGATCTCTGCAGGTCATATGATTCAAAATGTGTTAGATGGTAAGGCTGGGGCTGCCTTGGATCGTAAAGAGTCGAGTGGAAATATGGTGGTTAAAGTAGATGCAGATGATGCGATTGCGCCTATATTTACTGCCGGTTTTACTTATGATTTTAATGATTCTTGGTATACGGTTGCCTCAGTATCTTATGCAAAACTAAATAATCGAACAAAAATTGATGTCATTAACCAAAATACGGGCGCTCGCTTAATTCATGGGTCAACTAAAGTTGATATTGATCCGATCATTACATATTTAGGGGTGGGCTACAGATTTTAATTTTTTAATCATTTGAAGCAGTATCCTGAAGATGAATTCAATAAACTAAAATCTTTGGGATACTTTTTCATTTTACATTTCTTTGTGAACACTACAAAAAAGTCTATAAATCTATGCTGATCGTAATATTGATAGCCAGTATTTATAAGCAAATCAATTAAAACTGTATGAGGTGAGATATGACTAAAATTATCGCTACCCTAGGTTTAGCAGCAATCGTTTCGCTTTCTGTGGCGGCTTGCCAAGGTGAGAATGATACTAAACAGCAAGATAAAACCACGACTCCACACTCAATGGATAAAGACTCCTAATTTTTATAAATTTTAAAGCCTATCGTTAGATGGGCTTTAAAATAACTTTGCTGCGTCTTGCTATTGCTATTCCTAGCTATTGTTAGGGATCAAACTCATCTTGCGTTAATAAGACAACCCCCCTATAGAAAAATATGAATCTTCTTTTGTATGTGCCAGTTGGTTTCCATAACTTGCATTGAATTAAATACGGTTTTTATAGGCCATGTACTTAAAGCCACTTTGATAAAATGACTCATTATGACCATTACCATAAATTTCGGTTGTAAAAGCTAAAGGGTTGATAAGTTAATTTTAATGACAATCATTTTTGAATAGTGATGAAATAACTTACAAATCCAAACGCTACTCATCAAATCTATACATAAAGTTAAATTTAATAAAAATTATCTTTCTTATAATAATTTAAAAATAATTTTGAGGACTAAAAATGAAAAAAATCATTAAAATTTTATTATTATCTAGTTTGATTTCATCTATACCATTATCTGTAGTTGCTAAAAATGTTGAGACTAAAGTAAGCTTTTTAAAAGATTCTTCTCAAATTACGTTAACCGGAAAGTTTCAAGGTTATGATGATGTAAGATATCGAGTTTTTGCAAAAAGTGGACAGATTTTAAAATTTAATATTAATAGTTATGGTAATTTAGCTTATATTAATATTTTCGCTCCAGGTCAAAAGCCTGGTAAAGATAAGCCATTATTCGTGGGTTCGACTGTAGGTTTTTCAGGTGAAGTAACGCTACCTGTTGATGGTGATTATATTGTTCAAGTTTATCAAATGAAAAAAAGCGCACAAAGAAATAGAGCAGTTTCTTTTAATCTAGATCTACAAATATTAGATAATAAAAAAATAAAATGATAATTAAAAGATTTATATAAAAGCTCTAATAGTTAGAGCTTTTATATAGGCATAAAAATAACGTAGTGTTAATTTAAATAAATTGAATCAACAATCCCGCATTTTTCAACAAAACTTAAATCATGTGAAACTAATAGCACAGAACCTTCATAACTAGAAATAGCATTTGCAAATAGCTCTCTTGACTCGATATCTAAGTGGTTTTCTGGTTCATCAAGTAATAAAAGTTCAGGCATAGGCTGAGCATGGCTCAAACCTAGTAAAGCAACTTTTAACTTCTCACCACCACTGAGTTGAGCTAAGGGATATGTGCTTTTATCACCACGAATCCGAAGCTGACCTAATAAATTTCTCCACTCTAACTCAGTAATATTTGGGTTAATATTTCTTAAGTTTTCAACAGCAGAGAGATGGTCTAATAAAAAGCTAAAGTTCTGGTCGAGATAAAAGCAATTTACAAACAGTTTAATTTCATCTGTAGCAGTTACAGCAGATTGATCAATCTGTTTCAGCAAAGTTGATTTCCCAATACCATTTCGGCCAACCAAATGAATCTTTTGACAAGCTTTTAAGGCGAGATGAATTGGTTGTTGTGTCCCATAGTTGAGTTTTAAGTTATCAATTCTAAGAATTTCTCCTGTTCTTTTGTGTAAAGAGGGGAATATAAATTGTTGGGGCTTAACAGTTTCTAGAAGTACTTTTTTACTCTTCAAGTCTTGCTGGCTTTGATCGATTTGACGCTGATGTTGAGAATGAATTGCTCCTAGGCTTTGTCCAGCCTGTTCTTTTTTAAAATCGAGCAAAATTTTAGCTTGCGAGTTTGAGTCACGAAGTTTGTTGCCAGCACGCTCACGTTTTTGGGCTTTCATTAAAACTTCATGCTGCTTTTGCTTCATGTGCTTAACTTCACGTTGATGCAGATGTACTGACTGTTCTAAAGCCTCGATTTGGGACTGATATTGCGCATAAAATTTTTCATAATTTCCTGTAGTGTGCTGTAGGCCATGCTCATTTAAGTGATAAGTATGGTCGACTTCATTTAACAAAGTCAGATCATGGCTAATAATCAGAGCGCCTGCTGGATGTTTCTTTAACTGAGCAATTAGCCACTGTCTAGCTTCTTGATCGAGATGGTTGCTTGGCTCATCAAGTAATAGGTAATGATCAGTTTTTAAAAATAATGCGGATAAGGCTAACTTGGTTTTTTGGCCTTCGCTTAACTGCTTAACAGGAAAGTCTAAATCGGTTGGTAGCTGAGCAGATCGTAGTAAAGCTTCCCAAATATTAGGAAGATCCCAATGTCCTTCTAACAAATCATAATCATCGTATCCAGCTTCACCTTGTTCCACTCTTTGAAAAGCGTTGTAAAGATGGTTGACCTCTAAAGCTTCTGCAATTGTGTCTGATTGGAGACGAGTGAGCTGAGATAAATATGCATGGTTTGTTTGCCAGTTTATTTGACCACTTATATGCATTTCTGTAGTGGGTGAAATCTTGTGAAGCAATTGCATAAGTAAAGACTTACCTTGACCATTGCGGCCAATTAAGGCTGATACTTGATGATGCTCAAGTGAGAAATTCAATTCTTTAAACATCACTTTTGAAGGAAACTCCAAAGTGAGTTGTGATATTACACATGCCTGCTGAGTCATAAGAACCTCATAAATACAGGATGTACAAAATAGGAATGTAAAGCTTTAAATAAAGACGCTAAGTCACTAAAGAATAGTCTATTTTGCACATCAAAAAAGAGAAAATTGATGAGAAAAAAGACTTACTTCATTGGCGTGACTCACAAAATAGAGGGAAAGAGAACAATAGTGTATAACGGTTTTTAAGCTGTGTAAAACTTATGCATTTTTTACGATAAAAAGCCTAATCAATGGATTAGGCTTTTAGTCGACTCAGCAATTATTCTTTTACCACCAAAACTTGGATTTTAGTGCTGTTTAGAACATCTTGCGCAAAACTACCCAAAATAAGTTTTTGGAAACCTTTACGACCATGTGAACCAATAACAATCAGGTCTGAACCCAACTCTTCTACAGCTTTAAGAATGCCATCAGATGAGATTTCACCTTGAATAATTTGTGTTTCAATATCAACACCTTCTTCAGCGCATAGGGCTTTTACTTTCGCAAGTGTTTTTTCTGCATTAGCACGCGCTTCAACAAAATAATCTTTTACAACAGGAGAGATGTAATAGAAATCAACACCACTAAACGGGTCCACTGCAACCAGACTAATTGCTGTAAGTTTACTACCAAAAGCTTTAGCGATATGGGCGGCTTGTCGTGCTGCTGCCAAAGAAATCTCAGAACCATCTACAGGTACAATAATATGTCGGTAATTCATAATGTTATTCCTCTTATTTACAAGTTGTTATATGTATGAAGCTTTTCTTACTTAAAGATTAACACATTTGTTTAAAGGTAGAAATCAATTCAATTCACTTGTTGTTAAATTAAATGGTATTTAATTATATATTTGATTTTTAATGATTTTATTAGAGGATGTTAAAGAGGGAGTTGAGACTATGCCAAATTTAATTTTTTAGAAGAACTTTACAATAAATTACCTTTCATATTTTTGTCACACAGAAATCGTATAACCGAATCATATGTAAGGGGGAAGTAGTAAGATATGGCCGATTTAACAGCAAAGAAAGTCAGTAAACTTATCGAGGAATTTCGCCAAACTGGTAAAGAGCCAGAAAAGCTAGTGATTGGATATAAAACTTATGCAAGACTCATGGCAGATGATAAGTTTGCAGAAAAAGTTGTTCCTTCGTTAGAAAACTCAAAAGATCGATTATATAAAAATCTAAAAATAAAACTTATTACTGAAAAACATTATTTTGAAGTTAAATAAAATATAAATGTGATATTTATCACATTTATATTTTTGTTGTTTACATTTAGTAGGAATTATTAACATATTGTTTTTAAGTTGATACAAATATGGGGTGTAATCAACATTTGAAAACAGCATTCCTTTACAGACTCGATAGAATAAATTGCTTTTATTTTTAAGTAGTGGAATAAATTGAATGCCAAGTATTAGTGTAATTTTATTTTATATTTTAGCTATTTTAGGCTTTTGCTCTGCTGTGGGAGGATTATTAAGTTTAAGCATGTTTTTAATCATCATCGGTATTGGGCTTATTTGTGCAGCTTTTTTGCTAAAAAAAGAATTTAAAATTGATGTTTTATTCTGGAAATAATCATTGGTTATAAATGATTAAATTAATAAATATAATTAGTTTTCACCTCATACAAATGAGGTGTAATTTAAATATTTTAATATGATATATATTGTTTTAACTTAAATTGATCTAGCTTTTATTTTTCAAAAAACTTATTACAATTCTAAATAAAATCGGAAATTAAAAAATACATTAAGTATTTAAAAATAAAAAGATTTCAATTACGATGAAAGACCAATAAATTAGTTACTGTGGCATTAGGTAAAAAATAACAAAAGCGAGGTGAACACATGACCTATAAATATGAATATGCAGGGTTTTGGTTAAGATTTGGCGCAATGATCATTGATACTCTTATTCTTTTTTTAGCAATTATTCCAGCCGCATGGATCTTTTATCATGGAGATTACGATCTCATATTTGCTACAGGTATGAGTAGTAAACCGCAAAACTATTGGTTTGATATGATCGTAAATTATGCATTTCCATTTTTATATACTGTTTTGTGTTGGATCTACTTTGCAGGGACACCAGGAAAACGTCTAATGCGTTTAAAAGTTCTCGATGAAAAGACAGGTAATAAGTTAACTTTCGTACAATCTCTCATTCGCTATATCGGATATATTCCATCTATTTTAGTGTTTTGTATCGGCCTTATTTGGGTCGCATTTGATGCTAAAAAACAAGGATGGCATGACAAGATGGCGAAAACAGTGGTGGTTAGAGAACTGTGAGTTATAGTCACTGATGAATTAATAAAAAATTACAAAAAAAATCTTGTGCCTTGTAGAGTAAAACCTATACTTGCCGCGAGTTTATTTAACGGAGATCCTAAATGGGTAGTTGTTCGAGGTTCGAGTTTAATTATCAATTAAACCAAAGCCAATACTGAGCAAGGTAACCTTTAGGAGAGGCTATCTTGCAATGAGATAGCTTTGTTAAAAATTAGATTAAACCTATACAAATTACTTGATTTGTAATCATTCACTTCAGCATTTATCTGTTTAGTTTCTCGCTAGAAATGGGGAGAAGCCAATGTTTTTATACGCTTCCATACACGACCGTTATATCTACCAGATTTTAATCTTGGTAAACAATTCGTCTCATGCGATTCAAAGCATTCGGACCATGTTCAGTTATGTGACATTCCGTCAACGTTGGTCTGGCTTTGGGCTAATTTTCTCTTCTTCATCGTAAGTCTACGATCTCCTATTCCTTTCTAAATTAAAAAATTTAAAAGACTTTATTTTCAATAAGGTTGAGAGCTTTGTACGCCTAAAAAATGGAGGATTTCGTGATGAAATTCTGGCAACGACTCTTCACATCATTTTTACAAAGATTTCATTTGATGCGTTTTTTCGGTCGTAATCGATCTTTTAAAGAGCTACATCAATCTAGTTATGCTCAAGAAATTAGCAAAAATTTATCTAAACGTTTGCTTAATGCATCAAGGGTTCAAACGAATGATCTATTAAAACAATTCGATACTCATTTGACGGGGCTTACAGAAGAGCAAGCGTATACCCAACAAATGATGGTGGGACTTAATGAAGTTACTCATGAAAAGCCATTAACTTGGTGGCAACACCTTTGGTATTGCTACCGTAATCCGTTCAATATTTTACTTAGCCTGTTGGCATTGATTGCTTTCTTTACCGATGATCTAACGGGTTCAACCATTATTAGTGTGATGGTAATTCTTTCAACACTACTTCGTTACTGGCAAGAAGCAAAGTCAAATCAAGCTGCGGATGCCTTAAAGGTAATGGTGAGTAATACTGCTACTGTATTGCGCCATCAAGTCAGTGCAGAAGATTTAGAACTTATGCATGAGCGTTATGGCATTGATACTAAAAACCAAACCACTCACCAATTTGAGATACCAATTCAGTATTTAGTGCCGGGTGATGTAATTTTATTATCTGCGGGTGACATGATTCCTGCGGATTGTAGAATTTTGTCTGCTAAAGATTTGTTTGTCTCTCAAGCTGCAATGACTGGTGAATCAATGCCTGTCGAGAAATTTCCGTTGCAGAAAAATCTCGAAGAAACCAGCGCTTTAGAGCTAGATAATATTGTATTCATGGGGACCAATATTGTTTCTGGTTCAGCTCAGGCAGTGGTTTTAAGTACGGGTATTCAAACATATTTCGGTGCATTGGCTCATAGAGTTACGGCTACTGATCGGAGCACGACAGCATTTCAAATGGGTGTCAACAAAGTAAGTTGGTTGCTCATTCGCTTTATGTTGGTGATGGCACCTGTTGTACTTTTCATTAATGGCTTCACCAAAGGCGATTGGGCCGAAGCATTTTTATTCGCATTATCTGTAGCTGTTGGTCTTACTCCAGAAATGCTACCGATGATTGTGACTTCAACTTTGGCAAAGGGGGCGGTTTTCTTATCTAAAAAGAAAGTGATTGTTAAACGTCTAGATGCGATCCAAAACTTTGGTGCCATGGATGTTCTGTGTACCGATAAAACTGGAACTCTGACTCAAGACAAAATCTTTTTATCCCAACATATTGATGTTCAAGGCGGGAAATCAGACTTTGTACTCATGCAGGCATTTTTAAATAGTTATTATCAAACAGGCCTAAAAAATTTGCTTGATGTGGCTGTTTTAGAAGCTGTTGATGATCTGATCAAAATACAGAAGTTACGTTACAAGAAGTTAGATGAAGTTCCTTTTGATTTTGATCGCCGCCGTATGTCAGTCGTGGTACAAACGCCTCAACAAAAAGCCCGTATGATTACCAAAGGTGCAGTTGAGGAAATGTTAAAGGTTTGCCGTTATGTCGAGGTAAATGGCAAAGTAGAGCCTTTAACAAAGCAACGTGAAGTAGCAATTGAGGCATTAACTCAACGCTATAACCGAGATGGTTTAAGAGTGGTGGCAGTAGCGTATCGTGAGTTTAAAAATCATCAGGAAAATTATTCAGTTGTTGACGAAAGTGATCTGATTTTAATAGGTTATATTACTTTTCTTGATCCACCTAAAGAGTCTGCCAAAGAAGCTGTACAGAGTTTACATACCCATGGTGTAACGGTAAAAGTGCTGACTGGGGATAATGAGTTTGTCACCCAAAAAGTGTGCCGAGAAATTGGCCTGAATTATGATCAAGTTTTATTGGGCGGTGTAATTGAAACCTTAACTGATCAACAATTCAAAAGAGCAGTAGAGCAATACCACATTTTTGCGAAATTAAGTCCGGTTCACAAAGAACGTATTGTTGAGCAGTTAAAAGTAAATGGTCACGTGGTTGGTTTTTTAGGAGACGGTATTAACGATGCCGCTGCTATACGTGCTGCCGATATTGGTATTTCAGTAGATACTGCAGTAGATATCGCTAAAGAGTCTGCAGATTTAATCTTGCTTGAAAAAAGTTTGATAGTTCTTGAAAAAGGTGTGATTGAAGGCCGTAGAACTTTTGCCAATATGCTGAAATATATCAAAATGACGGCGAGTTCAAATTTTGGTAACGTTTTTTCGGTACTTATTGCGAGTGCTTTTATTCCATTTTTACCAATGCTGCCTATCCACTTATTGATTCAAAACTTACTTTATGATGTTTCACAAATTGTGATTCCTTTTGACAATGTGGATGAAGAGTTAATTGCAAAACCACAGCGTTGGCAACCTGAAGAAGTTGGCCGCTTTATGGTGGTGTTCGGACCGATTAGCTCCATTTTTGACATGATTACTTTTGGGGTAATGTGGTTTGTATTTTCAGCAAATACTCCTGAACATCAGACGCTATTCCAATCAGGCTGGTTTGTGGTGGGGTTACTTACCCAGACATTAATTGTCCATATGATCCGCACAGCTCAAATTCCATTTATTCAGAGTCGTGCCGCGACTCCATTATTAATAATGACAGCGGTGATTATGTGTATCGGGATTTTCTTACCAATGGGTCCTTTAGCAAGTTATTTAAAATTACAAGCTTTACCTTTAAGTTATTTCTTATATTTACCTTTAATTTTAGGTGCTTATATATGTGTTACTCAATGGGTAAAGAAAATCTATATCCGCCGTTATGGCTGGCAATAAAACAATAGGTGCAAAATGAAATTGCAATTTCTACAACATACAGACTTATCAAATATTATTGATACTTTAATTAGTCTCTCGGCTGCTTTTATTTTAGGGGCGTTAATTGGGTTCGAACGTCAGTATAGGCAACGTACAGCTGGTCTTCGAACAAATGTTCTAGTTGCGGTAGGTGCGGCAATTTTTGTAGATATTGCAATTAATCTTACTGGAGCAGATGGAGCTGTTCGGGTAATTGCCTATGTTGTTTCGGGTATTGGTTTTTTGGGTGCGGGTGTCATTATGCGCCAAGAAGGCAACATCCACGGTTTAAATACCGCAGCGACTTTATGGTGTTCTGCGGCAGTAGGTGCTGCCGCAGGTGCTGATTTAATTATTGAAGCAATATTGGCGACAGCCTTTATTTTATCTGCCAATACACTATTAAGACCGATTGTCCATATCATTGACCGTCGTCCGTTAGACGATGACACAGAAGTTTTACATGTAATCTACATTATATGTGACCGAAGTCAGAGCAAGGTCGTTATGGATGAATTAAACCTAACCTTGAAGCATCATAATTATCCTGCTAAAGATATTGATGTCACACCTTTTGGAGAAAAAGAGGTTGAGATAGAAGTAACGCTAATTGCAACTTCAATTGAAGCAGAAGAAGCACAACACATCATTAATCACTTAAATGCAATGCCGCAAATACGGCAAGCATTTTGGGATAAAAACACAATTAATTAATTTAACGAGAGTTTGCGCTTAATTTTTTATGAATTTCTCTAAATGATGAAGCGCAAACTCTTTCGTTTAAGCCTTATTTTTTAGCTTTAAATTTAAGG
>NZ_JAWVAV010000039.1:0-31698 GCF_033599315.1 Acinetobacter sp. OYA S30 | reverse complement strand
ATTCTCTTCATATAAAATTTTTCTCTCTAAGTTCTGTCTTCTTATTCTTTTTATATTTTTCTTTATTTCTAAATAAAATACACTTGTGCAAATATATCACTGATCCAGTATTTCCTTTACATAGATTTACAATATAATAATTCTTATTTTTATACTGATATTTATTATCAAAAAGGTTTTAAATGGATCTTAAGCTTCGCCTTCTCTCCCTGAGTATTGCACAACTATGCTGTATTCCAGCTGCTTTTGCAGACACGAACAACTCTTCGACTACTCTTGCAACTATCAAAATTAAAGCCCAACAGGCATCTGACCAGACTTATAAAGTGGATAGTTCCAGTAGTGCTACGCGTAGTGAAATTGCATTACAAGATACCCCGCAATCTGTGAGCGTGGTAACCCAAAAAGTAATTGAAGATATTGGTGCAACTCGCTTAGTTGAAGCACTTGATTTAGCTGGTGGCGTGACTCGTGCTAATAACTTTGGTGGTCAAGGTTTAACTGGTTTTAACGTGCGTGGGTTTACCAGTGGTGAGTTTTATCGAAACGGGTTTCCAATTAACCGTGGCTATCCAAATGCGCCGGATAGCAACACAATTGAACGTGTAGACGTTTTACGTGGCCCCTCTTCTAGCTTATATGGACGTGGTGACCCAGGTGGTACGTTTAACTTAATTTCTAAAACACCAAAGTCTGAGCAACAAACCACTTTAGGTGCACAGCTCAACAGTGAAGGTTTATATCGCACTACTGTCGATACAACAGGTACTATCCCAAATGCAGAAAATATTGGTTATCGCCTAAATGTAATTGCAGAGGGTGGGGATAGTTACCGTGACCATGTCGAATCTAAACGTTATGGAATTGCACCAGTCATTCAATGGCAAGCTACTGATGCCACCAAGGTTACTTTTGAAGCCGATATTTTAAGAAACCAACATCCACTCGACCGTGGTCATACACGTTATCCAACACAGAAATCTTTTAATAGCTCACCAGAAACCTATTTATGGGAAACGGGTAAATACTACAATCGACTCTACAATGATAACAATATGACTCAATTACGAGTTGAACATGACCTTGGGAATGACTGGAAGCTAAATGCTGGCGTGCAATATTTAAATGGCAAATTGCATGGCTATGCAGTAGAAGCAAATGGCATTCAGGCTGATGGAGAAACATTAGGGCGAAATTACAATTATCGCGAATTAAAATGGCAAGATACCGATGCCCAAATTAATCTCACAGGTAATTTTCAGCTTTTAGGTTTAGCCCATACTTTAGTGACTGGGCTTAAATATGAAAATTATGATTATAAGTCATACATTATTCGCTCAAGCGGAGATATCGGTAGCTACCCTATTAATATTTATAATCCGGTTTTAGGGCAACCTTTACCTGAGCTCAATCGTGTAACCACACATGACCGTGAAAACTTAAAAACAACGGCCCTTTTTGTACAAGACCAAATCGACTTAAATGAGCGTTTAAGTGCACTCTTAGGCTTACGATTTGAACATTACGAGCACGATTACAAAAACCTATTACCAAATACTACCAACTGGAATACCAGTCATGATGCATTTATTCCACGTATAGGCTTAGTTTATAAAGCAAGTGATGACCTTTCACTCTATGGCAATGCTGCAAAATCTTTTAAACCAAATACTGGCGCCAGCCGTAACGGAGAAGGTTTTGATCCTGAAGAAGGTACGGCTTACGAGTTAGGTTTTAAATGGCAAGCACTTGATAATATGTTATCAATTGATTCCGCTATTTTTTACGCTAATAAAGAAAATGTCTTAACACTAGACCCTGTTGATTCAGCTTATAAAGTCGCTACTGGCGAAGTTCGTAGCCGTGGCATTGAGTTAAATATTGCTGGTCAAATTACACCAGCTTGGAAAATTATTGGTGGATATGCTTATACAGATGCGGAAGTAACTAAAGACAATACTTTGCAAAAAGGAACAGCTCTAGCCAATATTCCAAAGAATAGTTTTAATCTTTTAAATATCTATGAATTTCAGGATGGTCCTTTACAAGGCTTAGGTCTAGGCATCAATCAAAAATATATTGATAAACGTGCAGGTCAGACAGCCAATAGTACCTATATCATGAAAGGTTATGCAGTTACAGATTTGGTTTCTTATTATCAGGCGACACCAAAACTTCGTCTTAACTTAGATGTGAAGAACATTTTTGATAAAGTTTATGATGAAAGTGCTTTCAATTTATATGCTTATCCGGGTGAATCACGTACCGTTCAATTAGGTATGAGCTATACGTTCTAAATTGAGTATAAAGGTACTATTTCATCCTTAGAAATAGTACCTTTACTTTAAGAAATTTTTACGCTGACTTACGTGAATTCACGCGTCCTTGAACAACAGCCTTAATATTACCCTTGGCATAATTTAAAAACACAATTAAAGGTGAAAGTTTAGGATTTGGCTTTTTACCCTGCCCAATGGCTTTAAATTGTGCTGCATACCAAATGATTTCCATAATTGCCATTTTATCGACAAAAGGTAACCCTGTTTTAATTGGTTTTACGGCGTAGCGAACGTCTTGGCCTGCAATTAAACGGTCAGTTAAATCAGTTTCAACAGCAAGTGGACGAGCAATACCTATAAAATCACATGCACCACTTGCCAAAGCAGCATTCATACCTTCGACCGTACGAAAGCCGCCTGTCACCATAAGCTTACACTTAACATGCTGACGGATTTTTTCAGCAAAATCTAGAAAGTATGCTTCACGTGCAATAGTACTTGCCTTACGTTTATCAGCTTTGGCACCAGCCATTGCAGGTGCTTCGTAAGTTCCACCTGAAATTTCAATTAAGTCGATCCCTGCTTCATCAACTGCTTTAAATACCGAAATCACATCTTCTTCACTAATACCACCGCGCTGGAAATCGGCAGAGTTGAGCTTAACGGAAATAATAAAATTATCAGAAGTTGCTTCACGTACTGCTTTATAAACTTCTAGTAAAAAGCGAGTACGGTTTTCGATTGAACCACCCCACTGGTCTGTACGTTTATTGGTTAATGGTGATAAAAACTGGCTAATTAAATAGCCATGTGCACCATGTAACTGTACCCCTTCAAAACCTGCCTTTTCACAAATACGAGCAGCTGTCGCAAAACGTTTAATAATATCCAAAATTTCTTCATGCGTAAGAGCGCGTGGAGTACCAAACATAGTCGCTAAAGCTGGGCTAAAAGGAACTGCCGAAGGTGCAACTGTTTCTTTATTTAGGCCCTTTGGACACTGACGACCAGGGTGAGACAATTGGATAAGTTGTACCATCCCATATTGTTTACCGACTGCTGCCCATTCTTTTAAACGCTCTAGGTCACGCTCGGTTTCAATCACCACTACCCCGGGTTCGTTTTTGGCCTCTACATTGACCATAACATTTCCAGTAATCGCACAGCCCAAACCACCTTTGGCCCATGCACTATACAAACCTAAATGTAAGTCATTCGGCTGGCCTTCATAGTTTGCAAGTGCCTCACTCATTGCACCTTTAATAATCCGGTTTTTAAATGTGGTATTTCGAATTGTGATTGGTTGTGCAATCTGGCTCATGGTTAACCTCTTTTAATATTTTAGAGCAATTACTCTAATTTAGATGAGTTATAGGTCATGTCAAGGGAAAATCGATAACTGACAATAGCACATGTCAAATTTAAAAAATATAAAAAAATGCAACTTTTTGCATTAAAAATTTAAATAAAATTTATTTTTATAAAACATAATCTTATTAAATAAATTTAACAACTTGCCGCAATTAACTGCTTGGTATATTCAGTTTTTGGGGCATTAAACAACTGCTCAGTCAACTGATATTCCATAACTTTTGCATGTCGTAATACCATCACTTTATGACATAGTGCTTTGACCACATTTAAATCATGACTAATAAAAATATAGCTCAAGTGCTCTGTTTGTTGTAAACGTCGTAATAATTGAATCATCGCTTTTTGCGTGGTTCGGTCTAAGGCAGACGTTGGTTCATCTAAAATTAAAAGTTTAGGTCGAACTACTAAAGCTCTCGCTAAAACAACACGTTGTCGTTGCCCACCAGAAAGTTCATGTGGATAGCGATGTTGAAAGCCCTCTGCCAACTCAACTTTTATCAAAGCTGATTCAACTTGCTGTTTAATTTCTTTATCAGTTATCGCTTTGACTTTTAACCCTTCAGCAATAATCTGCCCTACCGTCATACGTGGGTTTAGACTACCAAATGGATCTTGGAAAACAATCTGTAAGTCTGACCTGATCTTGCGTAAAGCTTTTTGTTCTAAGTGGTTTATATCTTGCCCAAGAAAGTTAATCTGTCCCTCACTTTTAATTAATCGAACCAGAGCCAAAGCCAATGAAGATTTTCCGGATCCACTTTCACCCACAATGCCTAATGCTTCGCCTTGAGCAAGCTCAAAATTTACATTTTCAACCGCATTGGTATAACCCTGAATTCGGTTAAAGAAACCACGTCGTATTGGATATTTAACATTGAGTTGTTGAACAGATAAAATTTTATGACTGGTTGAACATTGCTCAGCGAAACCAAGATTATGATCTAACAATTGCTGGGTATAAACTGAAGTTGGGTGTTCAAAAATCTGTTGAAGCTTACCTTGCTCTACAACTTGGCCCTTGTGTAATACAATCAGTTCATCAGCATAACGGCTTACCAAATTTAAATCATGGCTAATCAAAATCAGCGCCATGCCATATTTGCTTTGCAAAGATTTTAATAATTCTAAAATTTGCGTCTGTAAAATCATATCAAGCGCAGTAGTTGGTTCATCTGCAATTAAAATCTTAGGTTGAAGTGCAAGCGCAGCCGCAATCATCACCCGCTGTTTTTGACCACCTGAAAGTTCATGCGGATAACGCTTTAAAATGTACTCTGGATTAGCAATTCCTACATCTTTTAATAATTGAATTACCTGCTGTTGAGCTTTCGCTTTTGACCCACCTTGTAAAATAAAATTTTCACCGACAATTTTTTCAACACGATGCAATGGATTTAAAGCCGTAGAAGGCTCCTGAAAAATCATGGCAATTTGGCGGCCGCGGATGTGTGTTTGCGTCTTTTCGTCTATTTCTAAAATATTTTTTGAATCAATAATAATATGACCAGATGTTTTTAATTTTTCTGGTAATAACCCCATCATCGCCAAACAGCTTATTGTTTTACCTGAACCACTCTCACCTACAATTGCAAGCGTATCTCTGGCTTGTAAGTGTAAATTGAGACCTTCTAATAAAGGCTGATCTTGCGTAGAGATTGAAAGGTTTTCTATATTTAGCAATCTAGCATCTACATTTAAGTTATTTTCTTGGGTCAAATGCATCACGTGCCGCCTCCCCAATATAAATTAATAATGACAATACAAAAGCTAAGCTAAAAAACCCAGATAAAGCCAACCACGGTGCGTCTAAGTTATTTTTACCTTGCAACAACAACTCACCTAAAGAGGCTGCATCTGGCGGCAAACCATAGCCCAAGAAATCGAGTGCGGTTAAAGCAATAATATTAGTCGTCAAAATAAAAGGTAACTGCGATAGACTAGAACTTATGGCATTTGGCAAAATGTGCTTAAAGATAATTGCTCTATCAGTTACACCTAAAGCCTGAGCCGCACGCACATAGTCAAGTTGACGCGCTTTTAAAAATTCGGCACGGACAATTCCCACAAGTACAGTCCAGCTAAAGAACAGCATAATAAAAAATAGCCAATATACATTTGGGGTAAACATGCTGACCAAAATCATGACCATAAAGAGCATGGGTAAACCATTCCAAACTTCTACCAACCGTTGCCCTAACAAATCGACCCAGCCACCATAGTAGCCTTGTATAGCACCCACAAAAATACCAAGTAGTGCTGCACAACCTGTTAAAGCCAAGCCGAAAAGTAATGAGACTCTAAGCCCATAGAGAATACGTGCAAGCACGTCTCGCCCTTGGTCATCTGTCCCTAACCAGTTCTGCTTAGAAGGTGGTGATGGCACAGGTACAGCTAAATCTAAATTAGGAGTCTGGTAAGAAAATCTTATAAGCGGCCAAATAGCCCATCCTTTATGATTGATAAGCTTTTGTACAGCGGGATCTTTATAATCTGCTTCTGTTTCAAACACGCCACCAAAAGTGGTTTCGGGATATGTTTTAAAGACAGGCAAATAATAAGCGTCCTCATATTTCACCAACAATGGTTTGTCGTTAGCAATGAGCTCAGCAGCTAAGGACATCATCAAAATGAGACTAAATAAAACAAAGCTTGCCCACCCTAATTTATGTTGCCTAAACTTTTGCAGTCGTGATCGCACAATAAAAGACATTATTTGCCTCCTTGTGCGTCAAAGTGAATACGCGGATCAATCCATTGATACAGTACATCACAAATAAGACGTAAAAGCAGGCTAAAAAGCGTGAAGAAAAACAATACGCCAAAAATAACCGGATAGTCTCGCTGAACAATTGCTTCAAAGCCCAACAAACCCACACCGTCTAGGTGAAAAATAATTTCAATAAAAAGATTTCCCACAAAGAAAATGCCTGCTAAAGCCTCAGGCAATCCAGCAAGAACCACTAAAATGGCATTACGGAATACATGTTTATATAAGACTTGTTGACTATTTAAACCTTTTGCATAAGCTGCCAAGACATAAGGTTTATTAAGCTCTTCTAAAAATGAATATTTGGTTAGATAAGTTAGGCTGGCAAAACCACCCAACACCATGGTAATAAGCGGCAACGTCATGTGCCATAAATAGTCCGTAATTTTTCCGAACCAACTCAATTGATAAAAATTATCTGACACTAGGTTTTGTAATGGAAACCACTGAAAATATGAACCGCCAGCAAAAAAGACAATAAGCAGTATACCAAAGACAAAGCTGGGTACTGCATAACCCACCACTAGCAATAAAGAAGTGGAACGATCAAACCATGTCCCTTGTTGCTTCGCTTTTTTAATTCCAAGTGGAATTGAAATAAGATAAATCAGCAAAGTGCTCCATAGCCCAAGTGAAATTGACACAGGCATTTTTTCCCAGAGCAGCTCAACCACTGATTTATCTTTAAAAAAGCTTTGTCCAAAGTCTAAAGTCAAATAGCCTTTTAACATCAGTAAAAAACGTTCTACTGGAGGATGGTCAAACCCGTATTGGGCTTTAATTTGCTCGACCATTTCGGGGCTTAAACCTTTAGCACCTTGATAGTACATTTCAGTGCCTAATATACGCCCTGCTCCTAAGCCACTTTCTACTTCATGAATTGCCTGTTCAACTGGTCCACCCGGTGCAATTTGCACGACCACAAAGTTGATCAATAAAATAATGAACAACGTTGGAATCATTAAAAGAAGTCGCTTTAGAATATATGAACCCATATAACAGGATTTCCTTTAGGTACGTGCTTTTATTGTTGATGTAAATATTGAGCAACTTTCTTAGCTTGGTTTGCATTACTCCACCAATACTCTATACCGGCAGAGAGCACAGGTTTCACTTTAGGCTGCTGATACATATTCCAGTACGCATACCAATAATCCCCTTTTCCATAAGTCGGGATCTGGTAATATCCTGCACGAAGTAATCGGTCAAGAACATGAGTATAAGTGATTTGCTGTTCACGGTCTTTGGCAGTGACCAGTTTTGAAATGACCTCATCAATTACCG
The DNA here is from genome assembly GCF_033599315.1 of Acinetobacter sp. OYA S30. Classification (NCBI taxonomy): domain Bacteria; kingdom Pseudomonadati; phylum Pseudomonadota; class Gammaproteobacteria; order Moraxellales; family Moraxellaceae; genus Acinetobacter; species Acinetobacter sp. OYA S30. Next base: position 23,994 of record NZ_JAWVAV010000039.1, on the reverse strand, counting down.
GATTACGAATACCAGCGTAGTTATAGTTGCCATTTTGAACTGCTGCTGCACTTCCCCAGAACTGAGCCTGTTCATTGCCCGGGTTTAAAGATTGAGGCAAATTCATCGTAGTCATGTCAAAGTCATAACGGCGTGTACGCTCTAAATATTGCGGCGCATCAACCTGCCGTAAATTAATATTAATTCCTAATTTTTTTAAATTTCTTACAAATGGCATCAGTGTTCTTTGTTTGCCATCTTGCTGAATGAGAAACTCAATTTGTACAGGTTTGCCTTCGGGCGTATATAACTGCCCTTCTTTAATTTTATAACCCGCCTCAATCAGCAACTGTCTAGCAAGTAATAGGTTTTGCCGGTTAAAACCACTGGCATCTGAAGCTGGATATTTCCAATCAGCCAAAACAGCTTTTTGCATGATTGGAGAAAGCTTTGGCAAAAGAGGCTTTAATATGGCCATTTCATTGTTTGAAGGACGACTTGTCGCTGCCAAATCACTATTTTCAAAATAACTTTGTAGTCTTTGATATTGTCCGTAAAACAAAGCTTTATTTTGCCATTCAAAATCATAGGCATAAGTCAAAGCTTGTCTAAAGCGGATGTCATTGAAAGGTTTGCGCCTTGTGTTAAAAACATAACTCTCGGTTGCAATGGGGTTATGATGTCTAAATTTATATTGCGTTACCAAACCTGCTTTTACAGCCGGAAAATGATAGTCAGTGACCCATTTTTTTGGATTAGTTTCTTCATGCAAGGTATATTGCCCAGATTTAAAACCTTCGAATGCAATCTCCCAATTTCGGTAATAAACATACTTTAAATGATCGAAGTTATAGCGCCCTTTATTAATAGGTAAGTCTTTTGCCCAATAATTCGGATTACGTTTATAACTAATACTCCGACCTGCATCAATTTTCTCAACAACGTAAGGCCCTGAACCTATAATCGGTTGCAAGCTAATACGGGTAAAATCGCGTTTCTGCCAATCTGCTTTTGAGTAAATCGGTAAACTCGCCACAACAAATGGCATTTTAGGATTATGGCTGGACTTAAAAGTGAATTTAACTTGATGTGGGTTTATCACTTCTGTTTTCGATAAGTCTGCAAGATACATTTGTAGACCAAAATTAGATTTGGTTTGATAGGTATCAAAGCTAAATTTCACATCTTCAGCTGTTACGGGCAGCCCATTACTAAATCGAGCTTTTGGGTTTAAATAAAAAGTAACTGACTGAGTTTTTATAGGATCATACGAAACTTTTTCTGCCAAGAGTGGATATAACACGCCCACTTCATCAAGTGACTGGGTCATTAAAGTATCAAAAAGATAATTTACCCCTTCTGTCGCATTTCCCTTACCGTTCATACTGTTTAAGTTATCAAATGTCCCTTGCGCAGCCTGACTCAATACTCCGCCTTTAGGTGCATTCGGGTTGGCATAAGGCATAGCAGCCATTGCCAGATATTTAGGCTTAGAATGAATTGCGATATACGGCGTGGTTTGCTGAGCAGAGAATATAACTTGCGAAAAAACACTGAGCCCGACTAGCAGGCTCAGTTGAGAATATAACTTTTGCATAAAGTACTAATTATTCTATAAATTAGGCACTTTAATGATATCGCCAATACGCAATTGAGTCGACGGTGTTAGGTTGTTGAGTTCCGCCAGTAAAGTGGTTTCTAAACCATATTTACTCGCAAGACCAATTAAGGTATCACCACGTTTGACTTTGTATTCCACTACAGTTTTTGGAATCACAATATTTTGTCCACGCTGTAAATTGGCATTTGCTTTTAATGCATTCATTTCAGCAAGTTCACGAACTGAAATACCCACACGACTCGCAATAGCATTTAGCGACTCACCAGCTTTAACCGTATACTTTTCAGTATTTTTTCCTGCAACTACAGCTTTTGGAGATGATTTTGCCGTATCCGTTTTAGCTGTTTCTACTGTTGGTAAATCACCTGTTAATTTTAAGCGTTGACCAACACGAACATTACTGTTGCGAGACAAACCGTTCAATGCAGCAAGATAATCTAACTGTAAATGATAGCGGTTGGCGATATTTCCTAGGCTATCACCAGATTTAACTGTGTAGGTCTCTGGCGTTTCTTCTTTGGTATTTTTAGCCGAAACTTTGCTAGTTGTTTCAACTTCACCAGTTAATTTTAAACGCTGACCAGCACGAAGGCCTGCAGTACGTGACAAGCCATTCAAATCAGCCAAATAACTAGTTTGTAAGTTATATTTAGCTGCAATTGCATTTAAGCTATCGCCTGACTGCACAACATATTGGTCAGGAACTGATGCACCAGCCGGAACTTTTAGAGTTTGTCCCAGTTGGACATGACTGTTGGCTTTTAAGTTGTTCAGTTCAGCAAGCTCAGCTAGGCTAATTTTAGACTTGGTCGCAATGCTTGATAATGTGTCGCCACGCTGTACTTTATAACTTTCAGTTTTATATGATGGACCTGCTGCAAGCTTTTCATATTTACCAGAAGCCTTGCTGTCATCAACTTCATCAACAGTGATTTCTTTTGCAGGTACATTAATTTTTTGGCCTACAATTAAATTACTACCAGCTGATAACCCTGGTGTTAGGTCTGCCAACTCTTGATTAGATAATGCATAACGGTCTGCAATTAATTTCAAGTATTCGCCACGTTTAACCGTATAACTCTTTGTTGCAATACGACGTGTACTTGCTTGAATTGCCTTTGGCTCTACTTTAGCAGCACGATTACCTTTAGGTTCTTTTAACTGTAATTTTTGCCCTACAAACAAGCCATCTGTTACAGACAAATCGTTATATTCAGCTAGCTGTTTCACTGACAAATTAAATTGATTTGCCACTCCTGTTAAACTGTCATTTGCTTGAACAACATAGACATCAGGTTTAGATGCCGATTTTGCCGTAGTTTCCGCCTCTTGAGGCTTAGCATCATAGAGATATAGACTGGTTCCTACAAATAAAGTCTTTTCAGGGTCAATCTGGTTCCATTTAGCTACATCACGCCAGTTCACACCATTCTTCATGGCAATAACTGCTAAAGTATCGCCCGGTTGTACTGTATAAGTACTACGCTTACCTTTAGGTTGTACAACCACAACATCTGTATCAGTCTTGATATAAGGCTTATCTTTATTGCGCTGAGCATCTTCAGAGTTTGCAAGAGTTGCATCTTCAGCTAAAGTTTTTGGATAAGCAAAACCTTTACTTACTTCTTTACCTTGCTGCTCAGCAACAGATTGGCTGGTCTGAATTGCGGTTAACTTAATTTTGCCGTCATACGGATCGACAATTTCTGTACCCTGAGGTGCAAGTGCTTTTAACTCGGCAACAACTTGATCTTTTTCAGCTTGAGTAGCTTGAGGCTCTAAAGCTTGATCAACTGTTTCCTTTTCCCCTTCAGCACGCACTGCCGCTAAAATTTTCTCGCGTTCAGTTGCTGAAATTGGCGGTTCCGTTCTCACAGGTTTGATATTTGCAGCCGGAGTGACCGCAACAGGAATACGTGGTGCACTTGGTACATCAGCTGACGCTGCAAAAGCAGCTAGCGCATCAGAACCACGAGGTGTTGCAGTTTTTACCGTTACCGAGCTGCTACTTGTTTTAGCAGGTGTCGATGGTCTTACTGGCTGAGCTGGAGTTGATGGAGTAGTTCTAACTGTGACTGAAGTTGAAGTCGTTGTGGTCGGTTTAGACGGCGAAGTAACACTTGCCCACCAGCCTGAACTTCCACCTGCTTTCATTCCTTTTAACTTGTTATCCACTGAAGGACTTATATCAGCTGGAATCAAAATACGCATTGGACTTGCAGGGTCTACTGTTTCACCACGATAGCCTGGGTTTAATGCATATAACTCAGCACGGCTAAGACCCGTCACCGACGCGATTTCATTTAAAGATAATGGTGCAGATAAGGTAACTTCACGGAAATGGGGCCTGTTTGCAATCGGAGGTAACGAAACCCCATAAGCACGTGGGTTTTTAATAATTTGAGCGACAGCCAAGAAACGCGGAACATAGTTCATGGTTTCTTGCGGTAATTTTAGTGACCAATAGTCTGTTGGCAAACCAGCAGCCTGATTTCGGTTAATCGCCTGTTGAATACGACCCGGACCAGCGTTATAAGCAGCCAAAGCTAATTCCCATGAACCGAACTGGTTATATAAGCTTCCTAAAAACTCATAGGCAGCACGAGTAGATTCCACAACATCACGGCGTCCGTCGTACATACCCGTTTGTTGTAAACCATAAATACGACCAGTACTAGGAATAAATTGCCATAAACCCGCCGCCGCCGCACTACTTGTTGCAGCTGGGTCATATGAACTTTCAATCACTGGTAATAACGCAAGTTCGGTTGGAAGACCACGGCGTTCTGCTTCTTTAACAGTATGATATAAATAACGACTTGCGCGAGCACTTAAGCGGTCAAGGTAGGGCTGACGTGAGATAAACCAACTACGCTGCGCTTCAATACGTGGATCCCAATGATTGAGGTCCATTTTGAAGCCTACGGCCATACGCTTCCAGACATCACCGTGTTTTAAAATAAGTAAACGGTCACCCTCTACAGCACGCATATCTGTTGCTGAAAGTAAGTCTTCTAAAGAGTCCAGACTGCTTGCATCAAGATAGCCTGCTCCACTCACCTGTTTTGTTTTCGAGGTTTTTGCAGATTGCGGAGTCGAAGAACAGCCTGTTGTAATACCCAACGCAGCTAAAGCAGAGCTAAGGACTGTAATTTTGAATAATGATGCTGCAGATGGCTGCCACACAAATGTGGTTGGTTTATACATAAAAACTTCCAAACAACTCGCGTAATATTTCTTGGGGTCTGCCCACAAACCCTAGGTCTTCGATGCCATTGTAGTAAAGCATGCAAGATAGACAAGGCAATAATTTAATGTCATTTGCATGGAAATGTTACAAGAAATTAAAAAAAGCTTGCTTTGTAACGATGGAACCGAACTTTTTGCGTATACAATACACCAAATTCAGCTCTTTTTCTTTCAGTTTAGGTTTCGATTTATGTCTCAAACAATCACACTGTATGTTGATGGTGCATGTCGTGGCAATCCGGGTTTAGGCGGTTGGGGTGCATATGTCATTACCGAACAGGGTGAACATAAATTATTTGGCGGTGAACCCGACACAACAAATAACCGTATGGAACTTACTGCGGCTATTGAAGGAATTTCTTTTTGCCCTCCTGATGCTCAAATAATTGTCTGGACAGACTCAAATTATGTGAAGCAAGGCATTACAGAATGGATTCATGGTTGGAAAAAGAAAAACTGGAAAGATGTTAAAAATCCTGACCTATGGCAAAAACTCGATGCCGTTTGTGCGGGTAGAAATATTGAATGGAACTGGATTAAAGGCCATGCAGGACATGCAGGTAATGAAATGGCAGACCAACTTGCGAATTTAGGTGCAGACAAAACTGCTCAAGAACTTAAGCAACCACAGTCAGCCACTGTATCGCAAGATATAAAAAAGCCTGAACAGGACTGGTTACTAGACGATCCTTTCGGATTCGATCTGGTTGAAACAACCGAAGATGAAACAGTCACTTTAGAGCAGACACAAGAAGTTGAGATGATTGTCACGGATGAAGAAATGAATGTAGTTGAAGCTGTAGAACAAGAAGAACAACAGCAAAATACCAATATTCATCCACAAATTGTGATGACTGAAGCCAAGCTTAAATTACAAGGCCCAAGACAACTCATACTCGATACGGAAACAACTGGTTTCTATTTCCAAGATGGTGACCGCATTATTGAAGTCGGTGCCATCGAAATGATTAACCGTAAGCTTACGGGTAGTTCGATTCACATTTATATTAATCCTGAAAAACCAGTGGGTGACTCTGTTCAAGTCCACGGTATTACAGATGAGTTTTTGGTCGACAAACCAAAATATGCAGAAATTGCAGATACCTTATTTGAATACCTAAAAGGCGCAGAAATTATTGCCCATAACGCAACCTTCGATATGAACTTCTTAGATATGGAGTTTAAACGTGTTGGGTTACCTGCTCTTTCAGAAGTTTGTGAAGTTACCGATACTTTAGCTTTAGCGAAAAATAAGCATCCTGGGCAGAAAAACTCACTTGATGCCTTAGTTAGACGTTATGAAATTCCAGCGCGTGACCGTACTTTCCACGGCGCATTACTCGATGCTGAAATTCTTTCTGATGTTTACTTGGCAATGACAGGTGGTCAAGTTTCCTTTGATATGGATGCCCTATCACAAAGTGAAAGTGACCAGCAAAAAACGACTAAAGCTAGAGTTCAAATTGAATTACCTGTTATTTACCCTTCAGATGAAGAGCTAAACATACATGAGACTTGGGTCAAAGAATTTGAGAAAAAACATGGAGAACCTTGCCTTTTTGCAAAATAAATTTTTGATTCTCTAATGTTTTTTTAGTTTCCCCTTTTGCAAGTTAAGTTATATTAGTCGTATAGATTTTTAGCTCAAACTATTGAGCCATGACGAATATAACAATTGATTTTTTTTGCAAAGGGGAATTTTTTATGTCTGAGCATAATTCGATTCAATTTGATCCAACAGCGTTACTCATCATTAAAAATGAAGTTGATAATTCAATAAAACTGGTGGAAGGCGCTGTAAGTACCTTAATTGAAGAACAGGCTCTCCCTTTTGGTATTGATGATGCATTAGAACAATTTAAACAATGTACTCAAGTCTTACGTCTCATTGATATTCCGTATTTGGCAAAAATCACTCAATATTCAACCGAGTTGATGCAAAAGATTATGGCGAATCCAGAGCGCATCAATACCGATGACGTTGTTGCTTTAAGTGAAGGCACAACCATGGTTAAACGTTATATTGAGTTCATCTGCTTACGTGAAGTCGAAGTACCTCAGTTTCTTTTAGACACCTTAAATAATTTAGAAAAAGCTTTAAATAAGTCACTAACCTCTTCTGGACAACAGATTGCATCAAAGCTTTCAACAGTTTCACTTGAGTTACCGTTACCCGAAGTGCTCATTAATGAAAGAACTCAGTTTATCCATCAGCTTTATAAATTATCCCTACATCAATTTTTAAATAAAACTGAAAGTGCACGAGACTTTCAAGCATTTAAACTGATTGGCAGTTATTTAGTGAGCATGGCTCAAGGCCAACCAAGCCAGCAATACTGGCAATTGGTCAACTCTGCCTTTAACCATATTGATGAACTTGTTTTAAATGATGCTCGCCTACGTGTGTTCATTAACCTTGAAAATGCCATAAGTTTATTTTTAGCTTCACCTGAAGGCTTTGAAGCAAACTTAACTGCTCTAGCAGATATTCTGAGTATTGTGATTGGACAAGAAGACCAACTTGCGCAGCATATCCGTAGTCAGTTAAACATTGGTCATGAGTTTCTCACCGACACTCAACTTAAAGCACTGAGCCAACACTTGTATGGTCCAGACTTTGATACCATGCAAACGGTAAGTCAATTAATCTTAAGCGAAATGAACAAAGTTCGTAATGATATTGAATATAACTACCAAAATATGTCACCAGAAAAAGCTCAGCAACTACAAAGCAATCTTATGCAGCTTGCTCATACTTTTAAATTACTCAACTTAAATGAAGCTGCTTCAGAGCTTTCTCAACAAGCCAGCAGTTTAAGCCAAATCAATATATTGAGTAATGAAAACTATGCTCAGCAGTTGATGAAAAGCATTTTATCTGCCATGAATGCTATTGGTATTTTGGTGCGCCATTATTCATCTAACCGTCTACAAATTCGTGTGAACAATACCAATATCTCTCTAGATCGTTTAGATGAAGCACATCAGACATTATTGAATGAGACCAAAAATTTAACCGATTTTGTATGCCAAAGTTTGACTCTCTATGCCAACGATCAAACTCAAAATATTGAAGCAATTGCAGGCTCTTTAAAAGAGTTGGCTGGCGCGGCTGAATTTTTAGGAAGTACAGTTCAACAAAATGCTTTACTTGAAACTGCCAAGTTTGTACAACAGCAAATCGATCAAAATCAGCCTTTCAATCATGATCAGATTCACTGTATTTTTAACGTTTTAGCTGGGCTAGATATGTTAGTTGACAATTTAAAAAATAAACAGCCTGTTCTACAATCCATGTTTGATGTAGCATTGCTAAGTAGTCAACAACTTCAAAAAAAGGCAGCTTAATGTCTGAGTTATCACTTGCTTATATTTTTCATCATCAACAATTATTGGTTGACCAAAACCTTCAATTACCCAAAGTCGAAAAGTTAGCAAGTGATCTGCTTTTCACTCATGATGAACAGGTCATTGCACGTGACCTGTTGAGTGAAGAAGCCATTCCGGAAGGTCTGCAACTCGTTCCAATTCGTCAACTTATTTCCAACTGGTCAAAAGAACAATTTTTACAGGCAAGTCGTGCTGTACAGTTGCTCGAATGGCGACGTAATCACAAGTTTTGTAGCCACTGTGGGCATGCTACCGAAGTACACCCTACAGAATATGCTATGGTGTGCCCTTCTTGTCGCTACCACCAATATCCGCGTGTAAACCCATGTATTATCACCATCATTACTAAAGGCGATGATGAAATTTTATTGGCGAAATCTATTCACAATAAAACCAATATGTATGGCTTGATCGCAGGATTTGTAGAAGTTGGGGAAACGCTTGAAGAAGCTGTTCAGCGCGAAGCTTTAGAAGAAGTGGGACTTAAACTCAAAAATATCCAATATATGTCAAGCCAACCTTGGCCTTTTCCAAGCAATCTCATGATTGCATTTAGAGCTGAATATGAGTCAGGTGAAATTTCTTTGCAAGAAGATGAAATTGCCGATGCGCAGTTCTTTAAATTTGATCAGCTACCTGAAATTCCATTTAAAGGCAGTATTGCACACGCAATGATTACGCAGATTACTCAAGCGAAGTAATCTGCGCTCTCAAACAGATGTTTTAGAATACTTCATCCAGAAAGTGCAAAATGGTCCGTTTAGTTCGGAAGTAATGACTTACAAAACTCGATAAACTCGCCAAAATTGTAATATGACCTGTTTTAGGAATCACAGCGATATGACTGTGATTTCCGCTTTGTCTAAGTGCCTGATCAAGATCAAAGGTATTTTCTTTTTTTACAAGCTGATCATTTTCAGCCATGAGCAGATAATGCTTAATATGATTTTGATTTACAAAATAATATGGCATCACTTCTTTATAAGAAATGCTTTGATCAAAAGCATCTTCGGCAAGCGGATCACCTTTATAATCAAAATGATAAGGACCTGCCAAACCAAAAATTGCTTTAATATTACCTAAACATTGAATTGTATTTGGCTTTGGATGATAAACAGCAGACATCACATTAAATGCACCTGCCGAATGTCCCATAAGCACAATATTCTCTGTCGAGATTTCCAATTTTTCTTGGTTCTGGTGTAAATAGTTTAACGCTTGTGTTAAGTCATCTACATAACTTGGAAAAATATTCTTTGGTGCGAGCTGATAGTTAATGACAGCAACGTCATAACCTTCTTTCGTAAACGCTTCACCCACAAATAAATAGTCTCGTTTATTACCATGTTGCCAAGCACCACCATGTACAAAAACAATGAGTGGTCGATGAGCTAAGCGCTTAGTAGAACGATAAATATCTAGACGATGGCGAGGCTTTAAGCCATAACGCACATTTAAAACCTGCTCAAAACCATCTTTTGGTGTAAAACGGTTTAAAGCAAAGCTCCCCAAATCATACAGACGGAACTCTTTATAAAGAGTTCTCGCCTGCTCAATTTTGCTTTGTAATTGTTCAATCAGGTTCATATTTTATTGTGCAGAAGATGCTGGATCTGTTTGGTCCGGATCAATTGCAACAGGAGTTTGAACTGTTGGTTGAGCAAGAACATTATTAATTACTGGTGTAGTTGTTGCGCTGGCAGTACTCGCTGCCGGAGCAGGCGCTAAATCAATATTATCAATGAGCGTTACAATCTTAGTTACGTTACCGACATTTTGAAGCACATTGTTTAAGTCATTAATTTCAGCTGTGTTTAAACGCCCCATCACATATAAAACACCATCTTCGGTATGGACCAGTATTTTACTGTCCGATACTACTGGCGCTTTCATTAATAAAGCACGTGTATTTGCGGTTACCCCAGCATCTTGCATGATCGTGTTATAGCTTACTTTGTTACCCACCGTAATATAGTTATGTACGGCTTTCACATCACTCATGGCTTTAACGTTGTCTTCTGCCAACTGTTTTAAGTATGGGTCTGGCACCTGTCCAGTTAACAATACTGTGCTATGGAAGCTTTCGATGTTAATACGAGATTGTTTAAAACGCTGATCAAGCTTATAGAGGTTAATATTCGCTGTACGCTTAATTGAAGAATCAATAAATACTTGGCCTAAGCTACGTACACCACTATCTGTTCCAACTGGAGCTGTACCTGTTCCACCAGAAATAAAACTTGCGCAACCTGACAAACTTGCGACACAAAGCGCTGTTACAGCAATACGTTTCAACACTCCACCAGACTCCTATCAATCTCTTCTTGGCTTGATCATAAAACATCGGTCTTTAATTTGCTCAAAAGAGTAATGAACTCTTAATCCAAAGTAAATGCATTTTCGATCCATTGCAGATCATAATGGAATTTCGAAAAGTCTTGCTGTACTGTTTTTGCAATTTTCTGTGGAAAATCAAAACAAATCACATCAAAACGACAATAAAAATCCTGATAAGATGGGTAGCGCTGTAAAAACCTCATCGCCGTCTTAATTATTTTTTTCTGTTTACTCAAGGTCACCATTTCACAAGCTTGACCATAATTTCCCTGCCCTCGCGCTTTTACCTCAACAAAAATCAATTCGTTACCGCGTTTTACAATCAGATCGACCTCTCCACGGCGTGAATGATAATTACTGGCGACCCATTCATAATTTTGTTCTTTTAAAAGTTTTAGTGCTGTTTGTTCCGCCCATTGGCCCAACTGCTGTGCAACTAACATAATTTTTTTGTTTCCCCAATTAAAAATGTAAATACTGTTAATGCCGGTTCTATGCCTTTTTATTTTTGAATTGAACAAATCAAAAGCAGATGTTTCGAAAAATAAAAAGCCTACTGACATTGTTCACGCCAAAAACATAATTTCGGGTACACTAACCCATTAAAATTGTTTATCTGTACGGAGTAAAAACCAAATGAGTGCTCAGTTATTTGTTGTAGCCACCCCAATCGGGCACTTAGATGATATGACTTTCCGTGCAATTGATATCTTAAAATCAGTTTCTATTGTGGCTGCCGAAGATACACGCCAATCAGCTCAATTATTCAAACACTATAATATATCTACCCCACTTACCGCATGCCACGACCATAATGAAAGCAACAAAATTGAGCAGTTAGTTCAAAAGCTACTTACTGGTGAAAATATTGCTTTGATTAGTGATGCAGGCACACCACTTATTAGTGACCCTGGGTTTAAACTGGTCCGTGCTGCTCAAGAAAATGGTATTAGGGTTGTACCTGTACCAGGTGCATGTGCTGCAATTGCTGCTTTAAGTGCTGTAGGCCTACCAAGTGACCGTTTTAGTTTTGAAGGCTTTTTACCATCAAAGGCTTCTCAACGTATTTCGCAACTCGAAAAGCTTAAAAATGAAACTCAAACCTTAATTTTCTATGAAGCGCCACATCGTATTTTAGAATGCGTAAAAAATATGGCTGAAGTATTTGGTGAAAACCGCCCTGTAGGCTTCGCGCGTGAAATTACCAAAACATTTGAAACAATCAAAAAAATGACCTTAAAAGATTTGGTTAGTTTTATTGAAAATGACCATAACCAAGAAAAAGGTGAAATTGTTCTTGTAGTTGGCGGTGCACCAGAAAAAACCGATCTGGAACAAGAAAAACTAGATGAACTTTTAAAGCGCTTACTTCAAGATTTATCAGTTAAAGCAGCATCTCAACTGGCTGCTGATTTAACGGGTATTAAGAAAAAAGTCGCTTATCAACGTGCGCTTGAGTTAACACAATCTTAATTTATTAACTAAACGGTGATGACCAACGCCTATGTCATCACCTCGCATAAATTTTGCATAACAATATTAAAGATTAAAAAATAAGAGTATTGATATGACTGAATCACTTGGAAAACTTGGCCCGCATGAAGGACAAGAACTAGAATTATTACTTTAAGGCAAAAAACCTATCGCTTATTTTTATGAGTTATTACCCATTGAATTTATAAAGCATCTTGAACAAGGGTCTTTGTCTATGATCAGTAAAGACATTGAAACTTCTCTGTCTCTCCCCTTTTCAATTATGTTGATCTATAAAGATGCGTCTTTAGCAGATTTGAATGAACTCATGTTATGTATTGAAAGGTCATTAAAAGCAACTCAACTTGAAGAGCGCCTAGAACTCGACCGTAGAATCGGACAACTTTTAGGTTACTCAGTACAAGATATAGAGTTTTATATTCAACACATTTCAAATCGCCATTTAAAAACCAAGATCTAAAATTATCTCAATATCTGTTTTGCTGATTCAACAATGGTCTCGGTCAGTACATCAAGTTGTTTCGACTGTCTTTTCCAGTGATGCCAATATAAAGGAACATCAAGTTGAGCCTCAGGCATAATATCAACAAGTGTTCCATTTTCGAGTAATGGTTGAACCTGAAGTTCAGGCACCATGCCATAGCCTAAACCTAGTTGAATTGCTTTAACAAAAGCATCTGTCGCCGGAATAAAACTATAAGGATAACTCTGCATTGGTAAACCGTATCCTTTTAATAAAACCTCTGAATGCATTAAATCTTTATGGTTAAAAATAACCGCCGGTGTTTTTCTTAAAACTTCTCGGTTAATTCCACCACTAAACCACCGATTTACAAACTCAGCCGATGCCAGCATTTTATAGCGCATTTTACCAAGAGGCTGAGCTAAACAGCCTGCCATCACCTGCTCTTCTGCTGTAATACATGCATTGACCTGACCTGTTTCTAGCAAAGTATGCGTGTGAGATTGATCATCAATTTTTAGTTCTAATACTATTTTTTCTTTAAAAAGTGTTTGCTGAATACTGGGTAAAAGCCAAGTTGCTAATGAGTCTGCATTTGAAGCCAACGCAATTTTATAAAATTCTGAGTCGGATGATTTGCCCATTAAACCCTGTAATAGATTTTGCTCCATTAACCTTGTATGACGTAAATGCTGGAGTAAAGTTTGCCCTGCTTGTGTAAGCACACATGGACGGCCACGTATTATTAAAATCTGCCCTAAATATTTTTCTAGGGCTTGTACACGTAGTGATACAGCAGAGGGAGTTATACATAAATGCTCTCCTGCTGCATCAAAACTTCCGACTTCTGCAACCGCCAGAAAAGCTTCACACTGCTTACTATCCAACATACAAAACCTAAATTATTTTTAGCCAAACCTAAATATTCTTAATTTTACTTATTTCTTAATAAAAAGTCAGATAATTCCCCCATCTGATTTGTTTCTGCTTAATGGTTATGCTTTCTCTGAGTGTGTTTTTTAAAGGTTTAGGTATTGGTAGCGGCTTAATTGTAGCAATTGGTGCCCAAAATGCTTTTGTTCTAAAGCAAGGGCTTAAACAGCAATATGTATTTTGGCTATGTTTAATTTGTGCCCTGTCCGATTCAATTTTAATCGCCTGTGGTGTATTAGGTTTTGCCGAAATTATGACAGCATCACCCATCTTAATCACAGTCGCTAAATATTTAGGGGCAACGTTCTTATTCGTCTACGGTGCAAAAGCCTTCTATGCCGCGTTTAAAACTAACCAAGGCATGGAGCTTGATAGCAGCCAAAAGCAGACTTTAACCCAAGCACTTATAACCTGTCTTGCCTTTACTTGGCTGAATCCACATGTCTATTTAGATACCATTGTACTGATTGGTTCGGTTGCGACACAGCTAGAAGATAAAATCAGTTTTGCCTTAGGCAGCATTCTTGCCTCTTGGATTTTCTTTTTCAGTCTAGGCTATGGTGCAAGATTTCTAAAACCATTATTTATCAATCCAAAAGCTTGGAAAATTTTAGATTTCATGATTGGTTGCGTTATGTGGAGTATCGCAATATCACTTCTCATCTAATGCATTCAAAAACAAAAAAGTACCATGTAAGCATGGTACTTTTGTATGCAATCAAAATTAAGCTTCTGAACCCAACATTAACTTGGATTGTTTTCTTTCTTGTAATGATTGCTTAATCACAGCATAACCCGAAGATACACCTAAATATGCAATAACAAAGGCTACGAACAAATCAGGAAATATAGTGCCTGTTCCAAACACGCCTACAGCAGCCAAAACAACAGCAATGTTGGCGATAGAATCATTTCGACTACACAACCAGACAGAGCGCATATTGGCATCGCCATCTCTAAATGCATAAAGCATTAAAGCAACGGAAACGTTAGCAATTAAAGCCATTACCCCAATTGCCCCCATAACCATCGGTTCAGGTGAAACTCCATGAAAAAATGACCATACCACTTTTGCAATGACGAAGAAACCAAAAGCGGCCATCGTAATACCCTTAACAAGAGCTGCGGTTGCGCGCCAATAAAGGCTCATCGAGAGTACAACTAAAGACAAAGCATAATTTGCTGCATCTCCTGCAAAATCTAATGCATCTGCCCATAATGAAACAGATTGGGCTTTATAACCGCCGACTATCTCAACGACAAACATGAGTGCATTAATTACAAGAGCAATCCATAACGCTTTTCTAAAGCGCGGGCTTGCTTTCTTTGTAGGAGAGCAGGTTGAAGCACATCCACATCCAGCCATTTTATTTCCTCAAAAACTCTTTTATAGTGATTAAAAACCCTTGAGTAGCTCCAGAGTCAAGTCTTATGAGTCTTTCTATTGGTCAATTATCAAAAAAAGCAGATGTCCCGATCGATACTATTCGTTATTACGAAAAAGTAGGTGTGTTAGACCGAATTCAGCGCTCAGAAAATAATTATCGTGTTTACACAGATCAAACACTTGCAGACCTATTATTTATTAAACATTGCCGTGAATTAGATATTTCTCTCAGTGATATTAAAACGCTAAAAGAAATGAAAGCTCAGCCGAAACGGGCTTGTACAGAAGTTGATAACTTGGTGAATAAATACTTGATAGAAGTATCGGAAAAGATTGAGCGACTGTTGCTTTTAAAAGAAACCCTAATCGATTTAAAACAACACTGCTCTACTGACCGTACAGTAGATGAATGCGGCATTTTAAAAGAACTACAAAACCATCCTTAAATCATCATAAAACGGGCAATAAAAAAGCATCACTCAAGTGATGCTTTTTTAATATTAACGATCGCTATGTTCATCTGGTGGAACTTCTGTGATTCTTCCGCCACGAGCTAAAAACGCAGCGACTTCATCTTCCAACGCTTGGCGTTGTTTTTGTTTCGCAGTTACGGTAAGTGTCTCTGCTTCTGCAAGATCGGCATCAGTTAAGTTGCCTGCTTCTTCATCAGCTGCACCACTTTCAGCCGCTTTGGCTTCATCTTCATCTACAGCAGAATCTTCTGCATCTTCATAATCATTGATATCTGTCATTTTTACACTCCCCACAATGATTTGTATTGCATCATCGCTATGGTCTTCAAGACCTCAGAAATTTAGCAATCTCTTTGCATTTAGCAAAGAGCCAAATTGGTCAAATCCGTATCTTTTCTGACCGAATTGGTAATGATATATAAATGATTGTTTAAAAAATATCTACTGATATTTATTTAGATCAGTAGAGCATAAACTTCGTAATTATTTTAACGACTATACTGGGTGTTTTGTAAAGCCCCTAAACCATTTGCTTGTTGCATAAAACGCTCTTTTAAGAACGAAATTTGTTCAACTTGCTTGAGTCCCACATTCCGGGCCCAAATCAATGGAAATAGCTCACTGCTTTCTAGCCAACCAATTGCCGACATACTATGCATCATCGCATCATTCTGTCCTTTACGGCGGTGTTCATAACGCATTAAGGTTTGTTCATGCGCCCATACACCACGACCTAAATCATGCAATAGTGCATCACAGAGTACAGCTGCATCTAAACAACCAATATTCACCCCTTGTCCAGCAAGTGGATGAATCACATGAGCTGCATCGCCAATGAGGGCTAGGCCATCTTTAACGTATTGTTTTGCGGCACGCGCTTTCAATGGAAATTGGGCTCTTGAACGAACATCGAGCACTTCACCCAACATATGTTGGCTTTCACAAGTTAGAAGTTGCATAAACTCAGCATCACTTAAAGCTGAATATTCATCGGCATAATCATCTGGTAGTGTCCAGACAATGGACTGCCAGTAGCCGTTTTCACTTTCTTCAAGACTAGCCATCGGCAAATATGCCAAAGGTCCAGTAGGTAAAAAGATTTGCCGAGCAACATAATGATGAGGCTTAGACGTTTTAATCGCACAGCTAATCGCTGCTTGTTTGTAATCTAGTACATCTAGATCAATAAAGGCTTGCTCACGTACAAATGAATTGGCGCCATCAGCACCAATAAGCAGTTTAGTTTTAAGTGCCGTGCCATCTGCCAATTGAATATGCCAGCACCCGACACCTTGTTCAATACGGGTAACACGAACTTGAGTACGATAGTCTGTTAACTGCTCAAGCATTTTTTGTTGAATAGCAACATTCAATACACTTGGCTCAACCATAGAACCCAAGGCTTGCTCTGGCATTGGTCTTTGTACAGACTCATGGCCAAAATTAATTTCACCATAGCCATTTAAGTTCCACACTTGCATGCCGGTATAAGGCATTTGACGTGCCAGATCATCCCAAACATTGACTGTTTTAAGTAAATGAATCGTCGCTTGGCTAAGTGCTAAAACACGTGGATTCATCACGCTTAATGTTTTTTCAACATCAAGTACAGGGGCAGCATCAAGCACGGTAGGCTGTACACCACCTTGTGCAAGTAATAAAGCAGTTAAGCCACCAACTAGTCCACCACCAACAATGACGACATCTAACACTTCACTCATGCTTTTAACCCCATTGCATAGTTTGCTACCAGTGGCTTCACACCCGGAATGACATCAAATGCAATTAATCCCGTATTACGGATTAATTTTAATAATGGGTTTTGGTTACTAAAGCCACGAACTACGGTATCGCAGAATTTAATTACTCGCTGCTGGTCAGATAAACGGGCTTGTTCATAGGCAAGTAAATTATCTGGGTTACCAATATCATCAGATGCGCTTAACTGGTTCACTAAATAACGCAGCAATACATCTGCATCACGCAGACATAAATTAAAACCTTGCCCAGCAACAGGATGGATTGTATGCGCTGCATTACCCATTAAAATAACGCGTCCAACAGCTTGTTTATGCGCAAGCACTTGTGAAAGCGGATAACTAAAGCGTTTACCCGTTTTTTCAAATTTACCCGCTCTGTCACCATAAGTTTTTTGCAAAGCATCTAAAAAGTGTTGGTCGTTTTCTTCACCCAACCACTCACCTTCAGTGCCTTTTTTAACAGGCCATACCACTGAGCGACGGTATTCACCCGGTAATGGTAACAAAGCTAAAGGCCCTAATGCACTAAAACGTTCAAACCCTACATGCTCATGCGGTTTTGAAGTCTGAACAGTCGTAACGATCGCAACCTGATCATAGTCGTGGACATCAACACCCACACCAATTGCTTGACGACAGAAAGAATCGCGCCCATCTGCTGCAATTAATAATTTTGACTCAAGCTTTAAGACTTCATCACCACGCTGAGCTTCAATATGTACCTGTTCAGCATCTTGAGTTAAAGCAGTTACTTGTACGCCATCAATCAGTTCAATCAAAGGCTGTTGACGTACTTGAGTTAATAAAACACGACCGAGCCATGCATTTTCAATGACTTGCCCAAAGCTTTCGACTTTCTCTTGTTCTGCAATTAAACGTGCTTTTCCAAAACTGCCTTGTTCAGTAATGTGAACTTGCAAAATTGGAGTGGCATGCTGTTGTAAGGCATCCCATAACCCCAACTTCTGATAAATCTGTACGCTACGACGTGATAAAGCCGTATTCCGCGCATCAAAACTGGAATGATAAGGGGCAACATTTTGATCATCATAGTTTGGGTATTTCACAGCTTCTAATAGCTTTACCGCGATATTAGCCTTCGCCAGCATGAGGGAAAGGCTTAAACCCACCATACCCCCACCTACAATAATCACTTGTTGTTGCATCGAGTTTTGCTCCTTTGGCGAATACGTTTAATTATGCTTTAGCTTGCGCCATTAAATGTTCAATATCTGCAATATCTTTAACTACATCGGCAGTTAAAACTCGTGGGCCTTTTGAGGTTGCGACCACATCATCTTCAATACGAATGCCAATACCACGCCATTTTTTATCTACAGTTTCGTCATCTGGTGCAATGTATAAACCGGGTTCAACAGTAACAACCATGCCCTCTTCATATTGGCGCCAGTCGTCATCTTTTTTATAAGAACCGACATCATGTACATCCATACCTAACCAGTGGCCTGTACCATGCATATAAAATTGACGATAAGCTTCTGTTTCAATCAGCTCACTCACATCACCTTTGAGCAAACCTAAATCAACTAAGCCTTCCGTTAAAATTTTGACTGCAACCTCATGAGGCTCACGGTATGAGTTACCTATACGTACTGCATCAATCGCCGCATATTGAGAGGCCAATACCACCTCATACAATGCTTTTTGTTCGGGGCTAAATTTTCCGTTTACAGGAAAAGTACGGGTAATATCCGATGCATAGAACTCATATTCACATGCAGCATCAATTAAAACTAAATCACCGTCTTTAAGAGCTTGGTTATTTTCAACATAGTGCAAAATACAAGCATTGGCACCGCCACCAACAATACTGTTATATGAAGGTACACAGCCGTTTTGCCCAAATATATAATTGAGCTCGGCTTCTAATGCATATTCCATCATGCCGGGGCGAACAGTTTGCATTGCACGAGTATGTGCCTTAGCACTAATTGTTGAAGCAATTTGCATCAGCTCAATTTCTTGCGGTGATTTAATTAACCGCATTTCATCAATAATGCGATCAAGTTGAACTAACTGGGCTGGAGCGGCTTCATGACGATGCTCGGCATTCGCTTTTTTGATCCATTGGCTTACTCTGGCATCAAATGCAGCATTGTGTCCGATTCGATAATAAAGACGCTCTTTATTTAATAATTTTTCAATAATTTCTTCATCAAGCAGATCAATTGCATAAGCTTCATCTGCTTCGTACTCTTCAATTGCGCCGTCAATTCCCGCACGATAACCATTCCAGATTTCCATCTCACGATTACGTTCACGGCAAAAAAGACTATAGCTATAGTCAGTAACGTCATCAAAGGTTTCAATGACAGCAACTGCCTCAGGCTCTGCAAAACCCGTCAAATAGAAAAAACTACTATCGGCACGGAATTTATAATCCGCATCACGATTACGGTACATTTCCTCACGCGTCGCAATAATCGCAATGCTGTTTGGACCCATTTTTTCTGCTAGACGGTTTCTGCGATGTTGAAAATCAGCTTGAGGCAATTTCATAATGATCTACTTGATTTAGAATTTTAAAGTCAAAAAATTAAACACAGCCAATAACACATCGCCTCAATTAACTTGGGCGATGTGGTGTAAACATTTCTACAATATTTTGATCTGCGGTGCCTACAGTAGAAGTTTTACTTTTTGCATAAAAGTTTTTCAACAATGAACTTTCAGCCACTGTTACTTTCTTTCTACCAATAGATAAGCTCACTGGAATAAGGCGTACAAATTCATACAATTCTTCGTAACTGCTTTCGCCTTCTTCGTCGTTATCAGAGTCTTCAAATTCTACTGCTGCAACATCTTGCAAATGTTCGATCAACTCACGCTCATCTGTACGAACATGTCCCGATGCCAAACCAAAACCGAGCACAACGCCAGCACACCAATCTGACAACGCTTGTACACGGTCTTGAAGAAGATGTTCATCATCTGGAAGCATTGGTAAATAGTCCAATTCATCTTCCGATAATGCATGTGCTACATCTTCTGCTTCATCTGTTAAAAGCGCTAAAGCTTCTTCATTTAACTCAGGCACATTAAGAGTTGTTAAGATTTGTGTCCATTCTTCACGCGTAGGCGCTTCTGTCACACAAACAATACCTGTTAATAAACCATGTAACTCACTAGGGCTTGAAATTTCTTCAATTCCTTCAAAATGAGCGTTCCATTCTGTCCAGCCTGAAATATCGTCTTGCATTCGTTTATCCAATCTCTATACTTCGTATATATTACCTTTGATTGCAATTCTGTGCGACCTCGTTATGTTAGAACAATTACAGCGTCTACAAGCGCATATTGGCGTTTTAAAAACACGCTTACATCATCTAGAGAGTGAAAATTCTGCTCTCTCGGAAGCTAAAGAACTGGCTGAAACAGAGCATCACGCACAAGTTGTGCAAAAAAATAGCATCATCACTAAAAAACAAGAGGAAATTGAGACATTAACTGAGCAACTCACTCAGTTACAAGGCCAATTTCAACAATTGAATCAAGATGCTAACACACTTGCAGAGCGTTACAGCCGCCTAGAAAAAAGTACGACCGATTTAAAAAATCGTTTTCAGGAAATTTTGGCAGAGCGTAATGAATTACGCGTTACCAAAGAAAAACTTCAGTCACAGCAACGTCAAACTCAACAAGAGTTACACGACTTGCAGCAAGATCGTGACCGTTTGTTACAAAAAAATGAACTTGCCAAAGCAAAAGTTGAAGCCATCATTCAACGTTTAGCAATTTTAGGTACTGCTCAAGATCAACATGCGCAAGAAATTCAGCAACTTGCTCATCCAAATGCTGAAGCTGGTGAGGAGACACAATCATGAGTGAACAAGTCATGGTAGAGCTTCGGCTGATTGAACAAACTTTTAGGCTTGCAACGACTTCTGATAAAAGAGAAGAGCTTGAACGTGCAGCTGAGCTTCTCAATGAAAAATTCAACGATATGCGCCGTAGTGCACCTCGTGTTGAGCATAATAAACTTGTCATCATGGTAGCTCTACAGCTTACTCAAGAAGTATTAAGTTTAAATAAATCTTTGCAAGAATATGCGCATTGTGAACGTTTACTCCAGACTATTTTGGAAGATGTTGAACAAATAGTGTAAACAATTCGCATAAAGCTTCATCAAACGCAAAGTAAGTTTACAGTTCGATAGGCTCAGATGATTGCCAACGAAGTCAGATCAGTTATACTAAAGCTGTCTCTGGGATGTTCGCCAGCCGGTCTGATTCCCCTGAGCCGATATCATCTCTTTAGGATGGTGTTCTGCATATTTAGAGCGTATGCCTACCCCGAGTAGGAAACCCAGCAAGTATGCGTCACCTCCACCTTGAACTTTAGGGTTCAAGGGTAACGACATGCAGCGGCATCTTCGGAGCATTTATTTTTAAATAGATAACAATAACTTAAAACAAAATCCCCTATTTAAAATCCTCTTTTTTAATAGACTAATCCTTCAAAATAGACTCTTAATAGACTTCACAATTATTGTGTTGTATCGTTAGGTATTGCTTTGTATTACTTAAATTAAAGATGGCTCAACACATTAAATTTACTAAATCGGTAATAGACTCTATTCCTTTGTCTGAAGAGAAACAAATCTTTTACAGAGATACAGTAACTATAGGATTTGGCTTATGTGTGGGCAAAACTAAAAGCTATTTTGCTGAAAAGAAAATGCCAAACGGCAAATCAAAACGTAAAGTCATTGGCAAACATGGTGTCTATACTTTAGAACAAGCCAGAACTGAAGCTAAACGCTTGCTAATTATGATGGATGAAGGTGTAGATCCAGTTAAGCAAAAGCGTGATATACGAGCTTCAGCAATTCAAAATGATGCCTTACAAAAGCTAGTCCCTACCCTTAGTGAAGCTTACCAATACTATAAATTGCGTAAAAAGCTAGCCGAAACTTCTTTAATTGCTTATGACGGATGTATAGAGAACTACTTTAGTGATTGGAAAGATTTAAAACTTGATCAAATTACCAGTTCAATGATTATTGATCGCCATCTGAAGCTTTCGGAAGCAAGCCCTTCCCGAGCTAATCTTGCATCAAAATTTTTACATGCCCTCTTTAATCATACGATTAGCAGGTATAAGGATGAATCTGGGAATAAAATTCTAAATATAAAAAACCCGGTTGTTATCGTTAAAGAAGAAAAAGCTTTCAATAAAATTAAACGTAGAAAAGGCCATGTTCGTGCAGATCAGCGCGAAGCATGGGCACTGGCCGTTGCCACCACTTACTGGCAAGGTGAACAGAATAATGATTTTAGAGCCTACACAAACCAAGACTTTTTATTTTTACTTGCTTTAACTGGTTTTAGACGTAGTGAGGCTGAAGCTGTCGAATGGAAAAATGTAGACCTTCCGTTCGGTACTATCAAAATCGTTAATACAAAGAACCATGAGGATCTTTTGCTACCTATGGGTGATACCCTTTGGCACATTATGCGTGAACGTAAAAAACGTGCCGGTGATAATAAATATGTCTTTACCGATAGAAATGGTGTTTCCCATATTTCAGACCGCCGAGCTGCACGTGAAAAGGTAACTGAGAATTCTGGTATCGAATTTACGTTCCATGATTTACGCCGAACCTTTGGCACTATTGCGAATAGCTTGGCCATAGGAAGCTATACGATTAAAAGACTAATTAATCACACCACTGACGATGATGATAACGATGTGACCGATGGCTATATTCAAGTTTCTTTCGATGATTTAAAGAAAGCTATGAATATGATAGAAGATGTAATTATTTCTGAACCAGTTAAAGCTTTGATTAAAAATCGCTTGTATTTTGAAAAAAATGAATCGAGAAATCAAGCTCAAGCATTAATAGATCATCATACTCAAGTTTTAGATAACTTTAAAATTACAACTCAAGGAAATTAATTTATGAACCAAAATAAAAAAATTAAAAAAAACTTTAGGATTGAAAATGAACCATCTGAAGAAAAAAAAGATATTAATAAAATTAACAACAAGTTAATGATAGAGAGCTTTAAAAACAATAAGGAACTATTTATAAATTTATTCAAACTTAAAGATTTAAATTTAAGTAATGACTTAAAAATTTGGACAAAAATAATTAACAATACAATAGTTAAAAAGCCTCTAACAAATGATTACAAGATATTTGATGAGCTGAAAGTTCTTCAAAAAAATAATAGTTATATTTTTAAGATATTTGATAAAAAAGAATTTATTGATGATTTTATTAAAGAGTTCATATTAAAAGATATACCCTATTTAAATGGAGAAATAATTCCCAATGATAGTGATCTTAATATTTTCGGTCAAATGATTGAGAAAGATTTAAAGCTCCAAGATACTTCTTCAATTACTAACAACAACGATAATTATAGTGGTTTCAAAAAGGATTTTTTATATATTTTATTCATTATTATTTGTTTCTATATTCAAAACTTAGATCAGTTTAATGATTCTATAGAGGCTATAAATTTTTTTATTAATACTGTCGAGTGTAAGGGCGTAAGTGTTTCATATGTGAATTTACGATCACAACCCAATATTACTAGTGATATTATTATTACGATACCCCCAAACTCTTTGTTAAAAGTATATGAAGAAGCAAACAATGGTTGGGTAAAAGTTCAAGTGAATATTAACAATCTAGATGTTGAGGGATATGTATCAGAAGCTTATATACGTAGATTAGAATAATATCAATTTCGTAATTTTATTAGAAAAATATAGGTATAAAATATGTACGTGAACTACGAACCTATAAGTAAAGATAGATAAGGTAAAAGCTACTTATGGAGCCTCCAACTCACCTTACCTATCTTAAATTTACCTATTTACAATTATTTAACATATCATTCTGCACAGCTATTACTTTAGTTTTGATATCCAAT